>CALEYM010000699.1 GCA_937926185.1 uncultured Bacteroidota bacterium
AAAACAAGGTGTTTTTTCGTCTGTTTTCGCGTCTTTGTGGGAGCAAAGCGGCGACTATTTAACCCAAAAAAGGTGAAAACGGGCGGAAAAAGACCTGTTTTTGGTCCAGCAGGAAAATCCCCAACATGCTCGAAAAACGAAAACACTTGTAATAAAGATCGAACAAACTATGAATTGAAAATGGGAAAACAACTGTTATATTTTTATCTTCCTGAATACACTAGCTTTAGAAAAATCAGGAGTATAAGCCACAGGAAAGTACTTTTCCATTTGAAGATCAAAACCAACAGCAAGAGCATCGTGAAAATAGGCAAGATAATATGGCCGTTCTGTATTATCGACAATAAGAAACCCTCCAGCCTTCAGATGCGGCAGGGCTAGTTGGATGCAGGAAGGGCGGGCGCGACCATCCACCAAGATCAGGTCGAAATATGCATCAGGGAATTCATCAATCGTATGGGCATATTTTTCAAAGCTTAGATGTTTCAACTCCTTTGCGCCACTCATGAAATCCTCAGGGTTTTCAGGCGATCGAGATTTCCCACCTTTGTAGAGTTCCGGTTTAACTAAATATCCTTTCCAATTCTTATAACCTTTTGTCTCGATGGTTTGGGTAAGGATATTGAACCACTCTTCATTGTCTTCCACTGTTATCACTTCTGCGGCATTCTTACAAAAAAATAGGGTCGAACCACCTCCTCCATATTCAAAAACCTTAAATTCAGGCCGGATGTTGTTTTTAAGAAATTCAAGGGCATAAAAATTAAGCCAGGGTAATTCGTCAGACACCGAATTTTTACCTGCACGAAAAGATTCACTCCATCGTTTCTGGTAAGACCAAATTTGGAAAAAGTGCTTCCAACTTTGTGCATACCGGATGGATTGCCAAGCGAAATAGGGTAAAGTTTTTTTCCAAGACATGTATAACAAAAGTTAGGGCGAAGTAATGCAAAATTTGGAAATTTGATTGTTTCACGTTGCTACAGCGATTCTCACTGCCCGTAATATCCCCCAAAACAAAAAAAGGCCGCCTCGCCAGCACTTGCGAGACGACCTCTTCTTATCTCAGGCGATCAAACTGATCGCCTTACTTCGCCCGTATCATCTTCCGCACCGCGCTGTCGGTAGCGGTTTCCATTTTGTAATATAACACACCCGTGGTGTTGAGCGGGGCGCGGTCCAGCGTCATGGCGTTGTGGCCTTTGGCGAAGGCGCCCTGTTGCGTGAACAGCAAGCGGCCTGTTTCGTCGAACACCGTCAGCGTGGCTTCCGTTGCCTCCGGCAAATAGAAACCGATCTGCGTTTTCGACACCCAGGGGTTCGGCTGGTTTTGGTACAGTTCGAATCCCTGTCCGGCGATCACGGGGTCATTGGCGCCGTTGAAACGCAAGGCAACGTCCAACCTTTCATTGACCACATTGATCTCATTGACCACATTCACTTTGTACGCTTCGGCCTTTGTGATGCGGCTTGAGACGGCCAGCATTTGTTCTACCATGCCGGCAGCCAACGCCCGGAAGGTTATGCTGAATTCGCCGGTAGTTTCTGCCCGGTCGAAGGAAGTGGTCAGGGCGTGTTCGGCGTTGAAGATGGCGAAATTGCCCAGGCTCATGTCCGGGCCGGGCGTGATGCTCAGCACTTCGAGGTTGGGGAAGTAGAGGGTGAACTGGTAGCCGGCTACTTTTTCGGCGGCGCGGAAATGTAGCGTAAACGTTTGGCCGGATTCTATTTGACGCCGACTGACAGTCGGCGTGACATCGAACAACAACGTACCAACCGTGCGGTCTTCCGCGCTGGTCAGGCTGCTGGTAATAGCGTTGCCGTTCACGTCGCCTACTTTTACGGCCACAAAATCAGCGCCGGGTAAACCGCCCGGGTTGGTCGCCGAAACCGTTTCCGGGAACACTTCCTGGAAGGGATTGGCCACATTCGGGAACTGATAGGCTTTATCCACAAACCGCCACGAAGTATTGGCCGGCAATTCCGTGTAGATGCCGAGGATCAGTTTCCGCAATTCCACGATATCGAAGGTGGTGATCGAGCGGCTGTTGTTGGCGTCGGCGGCGATCATTTTGAAGGGGCTGTTCAGCGGCTCCAGACCCAGGATGTGTTTGTTGATGAGCACGAGGTCGAAGGTGGAAACGCCGTTAAGCGGGTCGTTGTCCTTGGTGGGCGTGATGGTGTAGTCGCCCCCGGCCGGTACGGCGTTGAACATGTACTGACCCTTGTCGTCGCTCATGGTTACCTGGCTGATGGTACCGGTAAGCTGCACCGCGGCGTCCTGCAGGCCATTTTGCTGCTCGGTTTTCAAAACGCCGTTGACTACGATCTGGTTATCGTTGCACACGCCGACCTGATCCTGCACCACCACGTAGGTTTCGCAATAGTCGGCGTTTCCGGCTTTATCCTGCGACCACAGTTCCACGAGTTGGGTGCCCAGTTCATCGCAGGTAAAGGTGACCGAGGTCTGTGGGGTGCCGTCGGGGTTCAGCGGGAAGCCGTTGCCGGTACCCGATTTGCGGATGCCGATCTTCAACTGCCCCGAGGGCGTGCAGTTGTCTTCGGTGTATTTCAGGAAGTCGGAAGCCCACAGGGTGATCATGCCCGTCGGCATGAGGTTGATGCTCAGGCCGTTGACGCAAACCACCGTGGGCGCTTTGCAATCTTTTACCACAAAGAGGTATTCGCAGGTGGTTTCGTTGCCGCAGCCGTCTTCGACAAACCATTTGATCTTGTGCGTGCCGTAGGGCAGTTCCGGGGTCACGAAATTGCTTTGTTGCTGCTGGGTGTTCCAGCGCACCGAGGCCGTTTTTTTCGTGCCGCTCACGGTGGTCTGGATCGTAAAGCCGTACTTCTGATTGGCCGGTACCGGGCGACCATCGAACTGCCGGATCGTGCCGCCCGTGTAGTTCGGGTTGGCGGCGTTGCCGAACGGCACGGCATTCCAGCCGAGGCCTGCAAGGCCGGTGTTCACGCTGTTGATCACCGTTTCCATTGTGCCGTCGCCGTCGAGGTCGAGGAAGAGCAGGTAGCGGAAACTGATATTGGCGTTGGAACACAGGTCGGTAGCCGTGATCGTCAGGTCGGTCGGGCCTTCACAGAGGTTGTGGCTGTTGATGGTAGCGTCGTACCAATACATTTCATTCCAGAGCAACGGATCGTTCGGCGTCACGTCGCACACTTCGACATCGTCGGGGCCGGGGCAGTTCTCCACCAGCGGATCCTGCGTATCGATCACTTTGACGATCTGTTTGTACCGGTAGCAATTCGTACTGGCGATGTTCGGTATGACCGTGCCCTTGTACGTGCCGCCGTGGTAGAACACCGAATAGTTGGTATTCGCCTCACCCGGCGCCACGGCCACGTTCGAGGGCGTCCAGGGCGCCGGCGTTCCCAATGCTGATACGGTGGGCCCGGTCAGGTTCGACGGGTGGTTCGAGATGGCATTCGGATTCGGGTTTGGCACCTCCACGCAGCCCTTGTTCGGATCGTAGGTACACCAGTTAATGATCGTCCAGGTGCGTTCAATTTTGAAACAGGCGTC
>CALEYM010000700.1 GCA_937926185.1 uncultured Bacteroidota bacterium
GGGGTAAAACAGACCGAGACAAAAGGAAAAGCGCATAGCTATTTTTTTTCGATGCAAACCTTGTCCTGCAAATATCTGCCGCTTGTCCGTTGCCGGCTATCCGCGCCGGTATTTATTTCAATAAAATATAATTTTTGTATTCGCCGGGTCGCCAGCCGGTACGCTGTTCCAGAAAACGCGATAAGCGGTCTTTCCACGACCGGCGCGCCTGCTCCGGGTGGCCGGCGAACTGCCAGTTCACCGCCCGGATCCGGGGGAGCATCACCGCCGGATGGGCGCCGGTGAAGCGCTCCAGGGGTTCGGAGCCATCGTAAATAAAGGTGTCCGAATGGCCCACCATGGTCTGCACTTTTTCATCCGAATGCCACAGCCGGTTGAAATTCAGTTGTTTGCGCTGCTGTGCCGCCGGATGTTTCACCCAGCCGTAATGATGAATATGGGCGTCGAGCAGGCGAACGCGGAGTTTGGCGCCAGCCCCGACCCCGACCCCTCCCCTAAAGGGCGAAACCCCACCCCCGACCCCTCCCCTAAAGGGGAGGGGAGACGTAGAGGGGGCCGTGACGTCGCGTCTCCCCTCCCCTAAAGGGGAGGGGTCGGGGGTGGGGTTTCGCCCTTTAGGGGAGGGGTCGGGGTTTCCAAAGCCGGGATATATCCGGAACCCCTGCGCATCGCGATACGAGCGTATCCGCTTGTCATTCCGGATGATCCGCACTTCCCGCCGGTACCAGCGCCGGCTGGCGCCCACGTAGTCGTAGGAGCCGTAGAAATGCCGGTACTTGAACAGCAGGCCCTCTGTCTCCGGGTCGTGCAGCCAGCGTTCCATGCCGGCTTGTATGGCTGGCAGATCGGCTTCGTGTACGCACTCGTCGGCCTGGATATAGAAGCACCAGTCAAATTCGGGTGGTATGGCGTCAAAAGCTTTGTTGGTTTCCTCGGCCAGCACCCGGCCGCCTTCGCGCAGCGTATCATCCCACACGGTTTCCAGGATGTGGATTTTGGGGTCGCCAATACCGCGGATCAGATCGAGCGTGCCGTCGTCGGATTTGCCCACGGCGGCAACAAAAAAATCGCATACCGGCAGGATGGAAGTGATGGCTTCCACAACGGGATAATCGTACAACAGGGCATTCCGGATAAAGGTGAAACCGGCGGTTTTCAAAGTATTTTTTATTTCAGATGTTTAATAATGACCGGCTCCAGGATCGATTCCAACTCTTCATTGTAACCGGTCTTCACGAACAACACTTTTTTGGTTTTAGCGTCGGCAACGATCAACAGCGGATAGCCTTCAATACCTACCGCTGTGGGCAGTTGCTTCTCCGGGTCGAACAGGGTGTTGTACGTCACTTTACGGGTTTGAAGCCATTCCTTAATGGCGTCGTTGTTTTTGTCAAAAGGATTCACACCCAGGACTTTCAGGCCTTTGGCCGCATATTTTTGGTGCAGGCTCTCAATTTTTGGCATGGCCAGCTGGCAGGGGAAACAGCCTTTATACCAAAAGTCGAGCAACAACAACCCGCGTTTTTGTTCCTTCAGCGCAAAAGTATTTTCTTCCAGGTCTGTCAGCGTAAAATCGGGCAATTTATCACCCTCTTTGATCAGTTCCGTTTCCCTTTTGACCGGTTTGTTTGGATCGTACTGCTCAAAGGTATAGCTGGCGGCCAACTTTTCCGGGTCAAAATAGTCGGCAAGCCGCGCCTCTGCCGGCAAAGGCGTAATAGGGGAAATGGTTTGCTGGTTGTATTGCCAGCCGTCTAATAACCACACTTCCCCGGCAAATTGCGTCAAATAGAAATCGGGCAGCGCAATATCCCAATAGTAGGTACTGATAATTTTGTTATTTTCCACATTGCCCAACGCCGTTTCAATACTCGTATCGCGGGAGGTAAGCCGCAAAACAGACTGCCCACCCTGGTGCAGCGCGCGTATTTCCACCTTGTCAAAACCGCTCGACCGGAAATTAGGGCGGTCTACCCGGAGCAGATTTTCATAGATCAGGTTGCGTTTCCTGATATCTCCGCCAAGAAGCCTTTTAAACCCGCCAACGGACGATGTTTCCGTGACCCACATTTTATCCGAACCAATGGCCTGGTAGAAAGTGGCGCCGTCAAAAGCGTAGACCGGCTTTCCATCTGTCAGCACCACGAAATGCGCGATGGAATCCGGGTTGGATTCCCGGAAAAAGTAACACACCCCGCGGTGCGTAATGGTGTCTACTCCGTCGGCAAACTTGAAACGGGATTCCAGGGTAAACATACCTTTCGGTACTTCCCGGATTCGATTGTTCAGGGCCGTAATGATCGCCGTTGCGTCGCTGTATTGGCCTGGAAGACGGCCTGAAATGGAAGCAGTCAGCAGGAGCAGAAGAAATAGTTTCATTTTCATAGACTAATTGATTGAGCGTGTTACATATCTGCGTAAAGAACAGTTTTTATGGGTGTTATCGCGCAGACTTTCCAGGTTTCAAAAACCTGGAAAGTCTAAGATGACGATTTAAACCTGTAATACGTTGCTTTGCCGCGTAAAACGCGTTGTTGATCAGATTCAGCAGCACCCGGCCCATATCCTGCGGGATCACGTCCACTTTTCCGATGGCCGGGTCGAAATGAGTTTCCATTGTGGCGTTGAAATTCGGGTCTTTGGCGCGCAGGCCGTGATACGACAGGCGCAGGTATTCCTCGGCCAGCGCGTTGAGGTCAGTGGGTTCTTTTGTGCCGGTGCTGGTTCGGGCGTGCTGGAGTATGCCGCTGACGATGGCGGCGGCGCGTTTGCCGTGGTGGTTGATTTTATCCTGGTTTTGGGAAAGATCGCTCATCAACTCCTTTACGAATGCCTTGTCGAGGGGTTCTTGGTCGATCACTTCATTAATTTCTTTTGCCAAATCCACGCTGAGTTCCGAGAAATTGTTGACGAAGTTCAACGGGTTCTGGATTTCGTGGGCGATGCCTGCGGTGAGCTCGCCGAGGGAAGGCGGCTGCCAGGATACAAAGGGCAAGTTTTTTGGAATATACGCTTTGTTTGGTGTACTTTTTCATGACAGGACGATTTTGATTCGCTCAAAAATGTCCTTCTATGTCTGGCTGCGCCTTGGAAAATTCTGTCAGAAGCTGGGAAAATTATTGCATTACCCTTCCTTTCGCCATTCTGTCGGGGTTACCCCTAACTCGGCTACAAAAACTTTGGTAAAATACCCCGGTTCGCTGAACCCCGTTCGGTAGGCTATTTCCGCCACGGTCAGGTCGGTTTGCCGCAGCAGCGTACGCTGTTGCCCTGGTTGCCGCCGGGCAAACGGAACAGGTCGAAACGAAGATTGAAATCTGCAAAAGGGGGCTTTGTCTGTGCCTGAATGGCGCTTGTTTGTAAACAGAGCACAATCCAGACCATAAATGTTGAAGGTGAACATTTGGTCAGACACGACATAGCTGTAGTTTTATTCAGTAATACCGGCCAGGGTTATGCAACACAACACTGAATTTAGCCTCTCTGGAAATTAAAATTTTCTGCTTGAAAGTAAGCGTATATTTGTTGTCAAAATCTGTTTGCCCAAATGTAAGCCGTCTTTTATTTTAATCCAGAGATCACCGTTTGTTTTTCATCAACCTAAACTATACTGTATGAAGCAATTACCCACCCTTTTCCGGCGGTGGGCGAGCGGGTGGCTGGTATTTTTACCGGCACTCCTGTCTGCCCAGGCCGTCAACTATTCCGTTAAAGGTACCGTCGTCGACGACAGCCACGCGCCGCTGGCCAGCGTATCCGTCATTTTGGTGGAAGCCCGTCAGGCGACGTTTACCGACGAACGGGGTTTTTACGAGCTCAGCGGCGCCGTGGCGGAAGGCACCTATACGGTGGAGTTCCGCTATTTCGGTTATCAAACCGAACGACGCACCATCACCGTTGCGCTGGGAAGCACCAGCTTTGCCGAAGACGTTACCCTGACCAGCGATATTCTTAACCTCGACGAAGTCGTCATCACCGGCACTTCGCCTACGGCTACCCGCAAACAACTGGGCAACTACGTGGGCGTAGTGGACGGCAAGAGCCTGGAAAAAGCCGCCACGGTGAACCCGCTCGGCGCCTTGTCGGGCAAAGTGGCCGGCGCGCAGATCACGCAGAACCAGGGCGACCCCGCCGGCGGATTTTCCATCCGGTTGCGCGGCGTGAGTTCCATCAAAGGCTCTTCCGACCCGCTGTACATCATCGACGGCGTGATAGTGGACAACTCCTCGCAAAACGTCATCAACCTCAGCGGCGACGCCATGATCACGGGTATGCGCGCCGGCCAGAATCGCCTGGTCGACATCAACCCGAACGACATCGAACGCATCGAGGTGCTCAACGGCGCTTCGGCCGCGGCCCTGTACGGCTCCCGCGCCGCGAACGGCGTGGTGCAGATCTTCACCAAACGCGGCCGTACGAGCAAACCGAGCATCGAATTCAGCACCAGCGCCGGCATCAGCAAACTGCGCAAAAAAGTATTCTTTACCACCCACGGCAAACGTTTCGGCCTGAAAGGCAACGACCGCCTCGAAACGGCCCAGGACCGACTGACCATTTTGCTCACCAACGGCCTGAGCGAAGCGCAACTGATGAATGCAGGGGCCAATTACGTCAAAGTGGGCCCGGTCAACCGCATCCTGGTCACCGATCAGTACGACGTGACGCGCTACGACTACCAGGATGAAATTTTCCAGTCTGCCTTCGGCACCGAAAACTACCTGTCCGTTACCGGCGGAGGCGAAAAGTCGAACTATTTCGCCTCGCTGGGCTACACCAACAACGACGGTATCATCAAAAACACCAATTTCACCAAATACACCGGCCGCCTGCGCCTGAATCAGACGCTGAATAAGTGGGCCAGCCTGACTACCGGCCTCAGCTATACCTACAGCCGGAGCCAGGACATGCCCAACGGCAATAACTTCTTCAGCCCGATGAGCACCATTTTTATCATCGACAACGTGTGGGATATTACCGAACGCAATGCCGACGGTACCCTCAAGCCGGTGGAACAGGTGCGCATAAATCCGCTTACCGTGGTAGAAACCTTCGACATCACGCAGCGCACCAACCGCAGCATCGCCGATATCGGCCTGAAACTTTTCCCCTTCAAAGGTTTCCGGGTCGACTATACGTTCGGCATTGACAACTATTCGCTGCAGGGCAATGAATATCACCCGAGGATTCCCTATCCGGGCGTGGCAGCCACCTTTTTCCCCGACGGCTACGTGGCCGTTGGCAACTCGAACCTCACGCAGTACAACAGCGACCTGCTGCTGACCTACGAAACCACGCTCGGCGCAAAACTGACCTCCACTACGACCGCCGGCCACCAGTACCAGCGTTTGCGTTCGGATCTTACCTCCCAGGAAGGCCGCGACCTCACACCCCTGATCCAGAATATTTCGGCGGCATCCAACCTGTTCACCCTGCCGCAACAGTTCATTTCACAATTGTCGGTCAACGGCTACTTCCTGCAGGAAACCTTCGGCTGGGACGAGCAACTGTTCCTGACCCTTGCCGGCCGCATCGACGGCTCCTCCGCTTTTTCCACCGACAACCAAACCAATTTCTATCCGAAAGCCAGTATGAGTTGGGTCGCTTCCCGCCTGTTTCAATCCAGGCTTGTCAGCACGCTCAAACTTCGCGCCTCCTACGGCCAGGCCGGTAACCTGACCGGTATCGGCCCCTACGACCGCTTCAACAACTTTGCCGGTACCTTGCTCAACGCCCTGCCCGCGGTGACACCGCCCCGGGCGCTGAACAACCCCGACGTAAAACCCGAAGTGATGACCGAAACGGAAGCGGGCTTCGACCTGGCTTTACTGCGCAACCGCATCGGCCTGAGCTTCAGCTGGTACAACCAGGATATTGACAACCTGCTGTTCAATCGCGTCATACCGCCCTCCATCGGCGGCACCTCGCTGGTGACCAACGTGGGTAAAATGAACAACAAGGGCGTGGAATTGCTGCTGCAAGCCCAGGCGGTACGGAGCAGCAATTTTTCCTGGGACGTCGGCGTGAATTTCTCCCTCAACCGCAACGAAGTATCAGGCCTCGACGGCGTGCTCTCCCTGCGCGGTAGCGACGGCACCCAATCGGCCTTGAACGGCGAGCCTTTCGGCATTTTCTTCGGCCGCTACTACGCCCGCAACGACGACGGCTCACTCCTGCTCACCTCGCAGGGACTGGCACAGCCGGAACGCGGGCTGGTTATCCTCGAATCGCAATTCGACGAAGGTAATCTGCCCACCGGCGCCCTTGCCGACCGTATCTATCGCTACGCCGGCAGCGTGTACGTGCCCATGCGCGACGCCAACGGGCAACCGCTGACCACCGGCACCCAGGAACTCCGCAAAACCCTCGGCAACCCCTTCCCCGATTGGGTAGGCGCGCTTAGCTCGACGGTGACCTGGAAAAAGCTGAGCTTCAGTTTCCAGTTCGACGCCTACATGGGCGCCGAAGTGTACAACTGGAACCGGATCACCAGCAACAACGTCGGTTTCGGCGAACTCGCGGAAAAAGAACTCAAAGGCGAAGTGGCCCGCGGATACGTGGCCTCCGTTGCCGGCGGCGTCACCGGCCAGCGAATACAGGAAGAACATATCGAAGACGGATCGTTCATCAAATTGCGCGAACTGGGCCTGACTTATAACTTCGGCCGCATTGGCCGCACGTTCGAAAACCTCAGCGTCAGCTTCCTGGGCCGCAACCTCATCTCTTTCGACGACTATCTTGGCTTCGACCCGGAAACCAACTCCGCCGGCCAGAACGACCAGGTGCGCGGCGACGATTTCGGCAACGTGCCCATTCCGCAGTCGTTTATGATAAGGCTGAACGGGCGGTTTTAATTGGTTTATGAGGGTTTATGAGGTTTATAGAGTTTATAAATGTTTATAAGGTTTATAAAAAAAATAAAAAATGAAAAAACGCATCATATACTTCCTTACGCCCGTGTTGCTTTTGCTGGCGGGTTGTGAAAAAGAATTCGTCAACCCCAACGCTGCCGACGGCGGCGAGGTGGTGAAAAGCGCCGAAGGGTTGACTGCCCTCATCGTTGGCCTGAAAAAAGAATATTCGGTAGGCGCTACCAGCGCGCTGTACAATATGGTGTCGGCCAATGGCCTGACCACCAAAGAGTTGTACGTGATCAATACCGGCAATGGCGAGCTGGCGGCCCTGGAAGCGGGCAAAGGCACGGTGGGCGGCAACAACGCTTTTCTGAACAACATCTGGACGAGCAGCAATATCATCAAAGCCAACGCCCAACTGCTGATCGACAACTACCAGAACGTGCGGGAAACGGGTACCACGGAAATGATCCGGGTGTACGGCCATTTCTTCAAAGCATTGGCCATCGGTACCATGGCCCAGTTCTGGGAGTCAGTACCTACGGAGGTGGTTCGCGCCGACGACTTTCTGGCCGGCAAACGTCCGGCGTTCAAATCGCGCGCCGATGCCCTGCAGGAAGCCGTGGATTTGCTGAACGCCGCCGCGCCCATTGCGGAAGCAACGCCGCCTTCCGCCTTTTTCAATACGAAAGTCGGCACCGACATCGATATCAAAAACACCGTATATGCGCTGCTGGCGCGCTACAATCTGATGTTGGGAAGATACGATGACGCCCTGGCTGCCGCCAATAAGGTTGATCTTTCCGCGGCAGCAAAAAAATCGATCTTTAAATATGAAACGGTCAACCCGAATCCGGTGTTCCGCACCTCGCTGGTCAACAACAACACGTACAACGGCGTACCCAATTTCGGTTTGCCGGTCGCGCTGCAACCCGACGCCAACGACGGTCGCATTGCATTCTATCTGGGCGCCAACGTGGTGCCGGTAAAAGTGCAGGGCTTTTTCAAATCAGATGCCGATCCGATCCCACTCTATTTGCCGGGTGAAATCACCCTGATCCAGGCTGAGTGTTACGCCCGCAAGGACATGCTCACCGAAGCAGTGGCTGCCCTCGACGCCGTACGTACCAAAACGACCGACGCTTATGGTGTAACCGCCAAAGGCACGGCCTATGCCGGCCCGGTGAACAAGGACGATATCCTGCTCGATATTTACCGCCAGCGCTGTATCGAACTGTACATGTCGGGACTGAAACTGGAAGACTGCCGCCGCTTCGGCCGCCCGGGCCCCAACGACGCCAATCCGGAACGAAGCCGTGACTTCTATCCCTATCCGACAGTGGAACGGGATAATAACCCGAATACGCCGGCCGATCCGCCGGTATAATGATTTACGATTTACGACTGTTGACTTACGACTTGGGGTTGCCGGGCAAGGGTTGGTCTGTTCTTCAAATTTAAAACAGATCAACCATTACCCCGCAACCCCAAGTCGCAAGTCAACAGTCGTAAGCCGTAAGTCGTCGGCTATTTTCTTCTCCATTACCGCCTCGGCCAGCCAGGTAAACTGACGCAGGAAGGTGTCGATATTCTTTTCAAACAAGGGGTCCAGGACGTTGCCTTCCTCATCGAAACGCTGACTGACCTGCCCCACCGGCAACATCTGCGGGATGGGATACCCCGAAATGCCGAGTACCAGTTGTTGCATGGCCAGCGCCGCCCGGATACCGCCGAGCATGCCGGTGGATACCGATACCACGCCAATGACTTTTCCGGAAAACTCCCGTTCCTTCAGGTAATCCACCGCATTTTTCAGGGCAGCCGTGTAACTGCCGTTGTATTCCGGCGAAACAAAAATGAAAGCGTCGGATTGGCGAATACGGTCGGCAAAATCTGCCAGCCCCAACGGTGGGTTGGGGTGCCGGTGCAGCACTTCTTCCATCACCGGGAAGTCGTACCGGGCCAAATCGAGTACTTCCGCCGTGTGCATTCCCTGTGCGTTGATGATCTTTTCCAAGGCCAACG
>CALEYM010000701.1 GCA_937926185.1 uncultured Bacteroidota bacterium
CCGGTTGCCAGGGAATGTCGGCTAAATAAATGTAGCACAGCCAGTTGTAATCCACCGGGGAGGTTTCGCTCAATACGCCGCACAGCACAGGATTGGCTATAGTAATACCGGTTTCTTCCCATGTTTCGCGGACGGCGGCTTCCACCGGGCGTTCATGCGCTTCGAGTTTGCCGCCCACGGGTGCGTACTTGCCGATGTTGGGCGCTTTGGCGCGCCGGAGCAGGAGGTAATGGTCCCCGGCGCGGAGGATGACCATGGTAGCGAGTTTTTTCATAATTTTATTTCCCTACCGCTTCCCGCACCACAACGCTCGCCATGTGCAGGCCGAACAGTGCCGGGATATAGGAGATGGTGCCGTAAAAGGATTTTTTAAAACGGCTGCCCTCGGTCATCATGCAGGTGTCGCGGTCCACGATCTCGGAAGAAAACACGACCGTGACGCCGCGGCGAACGCCCTTGCGTTTGAGGCCTTTGCGCACCTGTTGGGCGAAAGGGCAATTGAAGGTTTGTGAAATATCGCCCACCTGCACTTTGGATGGATCCACGCGGCCGCCGGCGCCCATGCTGCTGACGATGCGCACGCCCTGCTGCTTGCAGGCCACGATGACGTATTGTTTGGGTTGCACCGAATCTATACAATCGAAAACATAGTCGTAAGCGGTGAATTGCATGGTTTTGATGTGTTCCGGCGAAAAGAATTCTTCTTTCACGGTCAGTTCGAGATCGGGGTTGATGTCGAGCAGGCGGGCGGCCATGATGGCTGCTTTGGGCTGGCCCACGGTGCTGTGCAGGGCGGGCAACTGGCGGTTGGTGTTGGTGAGGTCCACGGTGTCGCCGTCCACGATAGTCATGCGGCCCACGCCGGCGCGGGCCAGGAATTCGGCGGCATAGCTGCCCACGCCGCCCAGTCCGATGACGAGCACGTGCAGGTTTTTCAGTTTGCCGAGGGTTTCGGCGCCGACGAGCAGTTCGGTGCGTTGAAGCCAGTGCGGCGGGTTATCCGGCTTTGGCGCCGGCTGGGTGGGTACGGAGGACAAGGTTGTTTTTTTGCGGCAAAGGTATGGCGTCAGCGGAATAATCAAACCGGAACCTCGCCGAACAGCGCCCGGAAATTTTCCGCCACCTGCTCCCTGAGCCGCTCTTCCTGCCACCCGCGGATTTCCGCCGCGCGCGCATACACGGCCCGGATATCCAGGTTCTGATCGTCTGTTTCCAGAAAAAAACGCGCTGCCGGGGTTTGTTTCAGAACCTCGGCGGCACGGCTTTTTTCGTACAGCAGCGCCGCCCCGAACGACAGGTAGTGTCCGGCGTCGAGCAGCATTCGGGCGGTTTGCAGGTTTTTATTAAAACCGTGAAAAACGGCGCCCCGTATCCGGCCTGCCGGTGTTGCGGGATGGTGCAGCATTTGCAGGATTTCGCCGTAGGCCCGTACGCAATGGATCACCAGCGGTTTGCCCGTTTCGGCGGCTATACGGATACAAATGCCGAAAGCGGCCACCTGAATATCCCAGGGCGTTTGCGTGATTTTATCGAGGCCGGCTTCCCCGATGGCCAGGCAAAAGGGAGACGCGGCCTGATAACGCAGCCAGTGTTCCGCATCCTGCAAGTCGGCACCCTGCAAATACCAGGGATGCAAACCGGCGGAGAAACAGGGAGTGCTGCCGCCGGCAGTCTGTCTGAAGTAAATATTCTCTATTTCCAGCGTATCAGGGGCGCCGGCCGGCCAATGGGTATGAATGTCGAAATATGGCAAAATTAAATTAATTACAGATTTTGTTTGGCGAGCAGCATTTTCTGCTCAATTTTAGGCCGAAAATTACGCTTTGTCCGGCCATTTTTTTTGAAATAGCCCGG
>CALEYM010000702.1 GCA_937926185.1 uncultured Bacteroidota bacterium
GTGAAGGGCATACCCGGTATCCTGAGCAAGGACACCTTTTTCGGTTTTTTCAAGGTGGAAGGCAAAGAAACGCTCGTATCGGGTGGCCGCTACCGGCCGCTGACGCTGGTGATGTTTGCCCTGATATACGAAGTGGCGGGCAACAGTCCGTTCGTATTCCACCTGCTGACGGTACTGTTGTTTGCCCTGACCTGTTTTGTGCTGTACCGTACGTTGCTGCTCCTGCTGGAGGGCTGGCCGGCGGGCCGCCAACAGGCGCCGCTGATCGCCTGGATCGCTACCCTGATCTTTGCCGCGCACCCCATTCATACGGAGGTAGTAGCCAACATCAAAGGTTGCGACGAGATCGTGACCCTGCTGGGCAGCCTGGGGGCGTTGTATTTTACCGTAAAATATGTCGATACCCGAAAAGTCGCCTGGGCCCTGGCCGCGGCCGCGGTGTTTTTCCTGGCCTGTTTATCCAAAGAAAACGCCGCGACCTTCGTAGTGGTTATTCCGCTGGCGTTGTGGTTTTTCCGGGCGGCCACGCCAGCGCAAAGTATCCGGCATTCGCTGCCGGTTTGGGCGGCATTTTTGGCTTTTTTCCTCATTCGCGGCAGTATTTTACAGTGGAAA
The DNA here is from genome assembly GCA_937926185.1 of uncultured Bacteroidota bacterium. GTDB lineage: Bacteria > Bacteroidota > Bacteroidia > Chitinophagales > Saprospiraceae > M3007. The sequence continues at coordinate 616 of CALEYM010000702.1, forward strand.
TTCGGCGCCGCGCCGATGGAGCTGATGAACAACCCCTTCCTGAAAGTCGTGGGCGACCGCTGGGTCCCTTTCGATGCGGGCGAACGGCTGGCCACCATCCTGTTTACGCTCGGTAAATACATCCAGTTGTCGTTTGTGCCACATCCGCTCACGCACGATTATTACCCGCGTTATATCGGTATCAAAACCTTTGGCGATCCGATGGTGCTGCTGAGTTTGGCCGCTTATGCTTTCCTCACTTTGTACGCGTTGGCCGGCATAAAACGCCGGGGCCCCATCCGTTTCGGCATTTTGTTTTTCCTGCTCACCATCAGCATCGTGTCCAATCTCGTATTTCCCGTGGGTACCAACATGGGCGAACGTTTTGCCTTTATGCCCTCCGCGGGTTTTTGTCTCATCGTCGCCACGCTGCTGAGCCGGCTGGGCAGTCTGAAAACGGCGCTGGGCATCGCGGGCGCCGCGGCGGGCATTTTTTCGGTGATGACCCTGCTGCGCAACCCCGTGTGGGAGAGCAATGAAAAGCTGTTTTTCACCGACGTGAAAACCTCCGTCAACAGCGCCAAGATCAACAACGCCTGCGGCGGCGTCACCTTCGATAAAGCGCAGAAAGAAACCGACGAGGCCAAACGGCAGGCCTTGTTCACCCAGGCTTTCAACTACGCCAGCCAGGCCCTGAAAATTTATCCCAACTACAAAGACGCCATGCTCACCCGTGCGGGCAGCCAATTTTACCTCAAAAACTACGACGCCGCCATTGCCGACTACCGTGCCACCGTGCAATTGGCCGGCGACGATCCCAAACCCCGTACCTATCTCGCCCTGGCCCTGCGCGAGGGCGGCAAATACTTCGGCGAACAAAAAGGCGACCTCGCCAAAGCCGTGCAATGGCTCGGCGAATCCTGGCAGATCAACCCGCAAGACCCCGAAACGGCGCGCCTGCTCGGCGTGGCCCACGGCGTGCAGGGCAAAAACGCCGAGGCGCTGCAGTGGTTTTCCAAAGCCGTGGAACTGGCGCCCGACAACGCGAGCTACCTGTTCGACCTCGGTACGGCATATTACATCGCGGGCGACCCGGTGAAGGGGGAGGCATACCGGAAGAGGGCGGTGGAGATCGATCCGGAGGTGGTGAAGGAGAAGGGGGGCGGGAGGTGAGGAGGGACTAAAACCGTCCGACATACTGAACGGGTTCTATATTACAAATATCATTCAGCGGCCCGTTTTTAGTAAACAATTTGGGCGAAGCGCCATTCCGGGATAAAATGTCAAAACCTGCGCCATCGCCCTGGTCACGGGCAATCCATTCGATTTGGTCGGCTAAATTGGCTTTGCCCGCGCGAATTAACCGCCACTTTTCGTATTCGATTACCAACTGCTCACCGAGAGATCCTAACCGGGCGTTTCTTTGTTCCTGTTCCAGATAGTTGATTTTGGAAATTCGTTTGGGGAAATACAGACTTTGAGGTTCTGCTACTTGTTCAGCAGGTGGTGGCGGGGTATCCTCGAACTTTAAAAAGTCGATTGGGGCAAATTGAGAAATGGGAACATTCATTGAAAATTGATCAAAAAGAGATTCGTATGACGCCTTTTGCGATGAATAGTATTTTTCAACCGATTTCTCCAACAAATGTTGAAAATTAAACCGTGGCTTATAGCCCGATATAAAAGGCAGCCCGAATTTAGTCAACACTGCGCTGATATTCTGATGCTTAAACTCAATGGAACCTTCACTCCTGTCATTCAGCAATCGCTGCAACACTTTTCGTCGCTCCGACTTATTGTACGACACCCCCTGTATCTCCAAAGCGAGCATTTGGAAATAGTCAGCGACAATCAGGTCGATTTCATATTGAGACCAGTCTGAAGACAAAAGCTAATTTTAGTTTTCGGCCAAGGTAGGCACTTAGGCTGAAAGTCCGGGTTAATTTGATTGCTTACCTATACCTCGCGCCGCCAAGTTTTCAGCATGGCTGAGCCGCGAAATACGGGGTTGCGCAAAAAGCCGGAGCGCAGGGAAATATGAATTGGTTCGGGAAATATTATTTTAAATTCATCGCGGTTTTAGACTTTCCAAGTTTTTAAAACTTGGAAAGTCTGCACGATAACGAATAATATTTCCCAGACTTTCAGCAACCACCTTGGGCAATGACTTTTTACACAACACCCGAAGGGGTTGTGCAAAAAGTCAGGGCACAGGAAAATCTGAATTAGTATGGGAAATAGTATTTTGATTTCGTCTCGGTTTTAGACTTTCCAAGTTTTTAAAACTTGGAAAGTCTGCACAATAACGAATAATATTTTTCCGACTTTCAGCAGTTATCCAGAGTACTGACTTTTTGCACAACCCCTAAATCCCGTAAAAAAAGCCAGCCGGGTGCCTACTTTTAGGCGAACCCCGTTATGCACTTTCATGCTGAAAACTTGGCGGCGCGGGGTATAAATGAAAAGCATACAATAAAAGCGATACCGAACACAACTCCCCCCACTCACTTCCCAAACGCCACATCCACCCCCAGCAACAACATACTCGTCGTCATTTTGTGGGTGACTTCCGATCCCGGGATGGCGCCCAGGGGATTCGTTTCGCCGATAGCCATAGGGTTGAGCAATTGTCCGCTTACTTCACCTGCAAAGCCGTAGTGGTAGCCGGCATTGATGGTGAAGCGGTCGTTGAAGGTGTAGCCCAGGCCGAACTGCACGGCGTTTTGGATGATCGCCGGGGCGGAGGTGGAGAAGAAAGCCGTTTCCTCGCGCACGGGGTTCTGGCTGTAGGTATAGCCCGCGCGGATGGGGAGCTTGGGGATGCCCTTGAATTGCAGACCCACGGCTACTACGGAAATGCTGTTCCAGCCGAAGCCGGCGATGGAAGCGGTGGGCGTCCAGCCGGTAGTACTGAAACCGTCGGTGTTTTTGTAGTCGATATAGCGGTAATCCACACCGATATCGAAGGTTTCATTGGAATAGCCGATGCCGGCGGAGTAAATGGCCGGAAAGTCGAGGTTGAAATCGACCGTGCCCGCGTCGCTGCCGTCCAGGTAGGTATTTTTCAGCGAAAGGTCGTCGAAGAACTGCGTGCTTTTGTATGAAGCGCCGGCTTTAAAACCGCCTTCCGATGCATAGTACAGGCCGGCCTGAAATCCGAACCCGAGCGCCGAAGCGTTGTTGCTTTCCGGATAGCCGAGGGTCATGCCGGGCGAAGCCAGCGGATTGGGGCGCACTTCGAGGGCCGAATAGTCGAACATGGGCGCCAGGCCAAAAGAAAATTCATCGGTGATCTTGTAGGCGTAGGTAAGCCCCACCTGCATTAGCATGTAGTTGGAATACACGTGTCCGAAACCGCCCATACTTTGTGGCAGCGTGATGGGATTGTTTTCGCTTACGGGATAATCGACGCCGAAACCGCTTACGCCGAAAGCATGCACGCCGAAGCGGTGTTTGCTGTCGGGTTTGCCGTACACGAACGCCACGGTCGGAATAATGGAATTGCCTTTGTCATCCACGGTATTTCCACTGAAGGGGCCGCCGGGCGTGGGTACGGTGGAGGCGACTTCCGGCGTGGAGAAAAACAGTCCGGCGTTCACGGAAAGCCGGCTGTTGTCAAAAGCGGCGATACCGGCCGGGTTCCAGTTGAGTACGCCGGCGGCATCGAGGGCTTGTCCGGTGGCTACGCCGCCCATGGAAAAGTTGGCGGCGCTGTTGCCCTGCAGGATGTGACCGGTTTGCGCGTTCAGAATACCGGCGCAAAAAAGCAATATGGCGACAAAAAGAATATTGTTACGCATAAATGGTACGGGTTAGTGAAAAGATGCGCAAAGGTTGTGGCGCCAAAACCCGGTTTTAAATGATCGTTATCAGTT
>CALEYM010000703.1 GCA_937926185.1 uncultured Bacteroidota bacterium
GGGTAGTACGACTTTTTGACACAGGGGGGTAGTACGACTTTTTGAGATTCAACAGCGGTGAGCGGTGAGCGGTGAGCGGAAGATGCTAACCTTGGCGAAGATAAGCAGTTTTTTCATACTAATTGTGTTTCATGGTAAGAGAAAATGAATTCATAAAGCGCATAAAGATAAGATTTTCAATTGTTTTTGTCAAGTCAAACCTGATAACTCTACGGATTCAGCTTATAAATGATACATTTTGCCTGATAACTGCGCAGGTAAAATTTTTGAACCTGCCCGCCTGATTTTCTCTAACAATACTCCCTCACAAAACTTGGCGCAATTTTCGCCATACCCTTTCCCGCTAAAGCCAACTTATGCGACTTATGAACCGATTTTTTACGTTTTTCCTCTTCCTTCTGGGCGTCGGCGCCAATGCGGAAGTCATCCCCTTCAATACTGCCGTAAATTCTCAGGAAAAAGCGCCCGGTTGCAGGCAAGGCGTCGCCGTACTGGTCAACGCCGCCGACACCATCCCGCCGCTCATCCACTGTCCGCCGGGCGACACTGTTACCCTGGCTTCGGGGCAATGCGACACGAATTATGTCTACGCCGTTACGGCTTTCGACAGCCTGACGGAGCTCACGCCCGTGCAACTGGAGGGTCTGGCTTCGGGTGATTCTTTCCCTATCGGCAGCACGGTGAATATCTTTGAAGTGAGCGACAGCGCAGGCAACACCGCCACCTGTTCGTTCACCATTGCCGTGACGCCGGCAGCTACCACATTGGTTTGCGCCGACACGGTGCTGGTGTATCTCGAACCTGGTTGCGCAACCACCCCCGCCGTAGAGCGGCTGCTGGCCGAGCCCTACGGCTGCCTGGGCGATGATTTTGTGATCGAAGTGGATAAAACCGAGCCTTTCGGCAACGGCCCCTGGTCGGCGGCCACTTTCGGCGCGCCCGACGTGAATCAAACCTACCTGTTCCGTATAACCGACACCCTGAGCGACGAAAAATGCCTGGGCGTCGTGCAAATCGCCGACAGCCTGGTGCTGGCGCTCAATTGCCCTGAAATAAACGTGCCCTGCGCCCTGCCCCTGGCGCATCTGACGCCGGCATTTTTAAAAGACAGTCTGAACCTCGCGGCGGGTACGCCCGCGGTACTGCAAAGCTGCCCCAGTCCGGTTTCCACCATGTTTGTAGACGTGCCCACCGATGTGCCCTGCGACTCGCCCGGCGTAGTGTCGGGTTATATCCGCCGCTTCTGGACGGCCATAGACGCCTCGAACAACGTGGCCACCTGCGTGCAATACATCAACCGCGAACGCGATGTAAAGGCGGTTTCGTACCCCGCGAGCGCCACTGCATCCTGCTCCGGCGGCGACCCCTTGCCGGCAGTGTCCGGTGAGCCGTATATCCAGTTCGGCGGACGCCAATACCCGCTGTCTGAATCGCCGCTGTGCGAAATTGAAGTCACCTACTCCGATTCTGCCGGCGCACTGTGCGGCGGCAGCCGGCGGCTGTACCGAACCTGGATCGCGCGGGACACCTGCTCTGCGGATTCCACACAGAATACTGCAAGCGGCCTGCAACTGATCGACGTGCTGGATATGGACGGTCCGCAATTCAATTGCCCTTCCGACACCGCCCTGACCATCGGCGCCCAGGATTGTAAAGGCGCGTTGGAAATACCCGGCATCGTTGTCGGCGACGGCTGTTCGCACGTGACCGGCGTAAAAGCGTTTTGGACCATCGGCGGCAGTCCCGACAGCCTGGAGGCTACCCTCACGGATTTTCCCGGCAACGATCCGGCCCTTTCCGATACCCTGGCCGTGTTCGATACCGTGGCCGGTTTTCCGGCGGGCGTCACGCAGATCGTATACGTGGCCACCGATGCCTGCGGCAATACCGCTTCCTGTGAAATTGCCCTGTCGGTATGGGATAGCGTACCGCCCCTTGCCCTGTGCGATTCGTTCCTCGTAGTTACCCTGGATACTTCGGGCCGTTTTTCCCTGCTTGCCGATAGCCTCGACAACGGCTCTTCCGATTCCTGCAACGCCGTGAGTTTTAAGGTCCGCCGCGTTCAGGCCAACGGTTGTCAGCCGGTCAACCGCTTTTTCAATACCGCGGATTTTTGCTGTACCGACGTCGGCGACACCATCCTGGTACAATTACGCGTCTACGACGTGTTGCTCCCGTCCGGCGAAGTGGATACGGCCTTTGCCGCCGGACAGTGGGCCGATTGTACCGCCCGGGTTTGGGTGCGCGACACTTTCCCGCCTTTTTGCGTGGCGCCGCCCGACGTGATCGTGGCCTGCGATTCTTTCGACGTTTCGCTGGCCGCCTACGGCAACGCCACCGTTTCCTGCGGGATCGATTCGCTGGCCGTGCAAACGGATTACAGCCAGTTCGATTCCACCTGCCATGCCGGCAAGATCGTCCGGACGTTTACCGTGTTCAAAACCGGCGGGCAAAACGGGCAATGCGCACAGGAAATCACCGTAAATGCCACACAAAACTATTGGATCAGGTTTCCCAACGACACGATCGTGACCGTTTGCGACAGCACGGGCATCTACGGCGAACCCGAATTGGGCAACCTGAATTGTGAAAACATAAAAGTTACCTTTACCGACGAACGCTTCACCGACGCGCAGGATGTTTGCCTGAAAATCCTGCGCACCTGGAAGCTCGTCAATGAATGTCTGTACGACCCCGGCCAGCCGCTTACGCTCGTACCCAACCCCAACCCGGAAGTACCGGAAAATAATCCTGCCAACTTCCCCGGCCCGGTTATTGCTCCCGCCGGCACGCCGCCTCCCTGGGCGCCGACCCGTACCCCGGCGAACCCCGGCGAACCCGACACGCTCGATTACAGCATCTTCTGGCCGGCCAACGGTTACCTGTACGAGCAGGTGATCTACATCATCGATACCGACGCCCCGGTTTTTGAAGATTGTCCCTCCACCGCCCTGACTTACGAAGATTTCAGCAGCAATGATCCGGAACTGTGGAACGACAGTTACACCACCATACCGGGCAGCGTCCCGCAGGACCTCTGCGAAGGCGAAACCGACCTGAGCATCGCGATCACCGACGCCTGCTACGGCAGCGATCTGGATGCCCGCTACCTGTTGTTCCTGGACCTCGACGGCGACGGCGCCCCGGAAACGGTGATCAATAGCGACAACCCACCCTCCGCCGGCGACGTATTGTACAACAATATCAACACCCCGAACTACGGCGGCGGCATACCCAAACTGATGGACAACCGGCAGGTTGCGGCCAATAACAAATACCAGTTCACGGTACAGCGCATTGCCAACGGCCTTCAGCAAACGGCGCGCGTGGCTTGGAACACGCCGGCTGCGCCGCTCAGTTACCTCCTTCCGCAACTGCCCCTCGGCAACCACCGCATCGAATGGACGATTTCGGACGGTTGCGGCAACGAAAACACCTGCGCCTACGATTTTGCGATAGAAGACGCCGGCGGCCTGTGCCTGCCCGCCCAACTCCCTGTCAGCGGCATAATCGAAACCGAGGCAAATGCCCCCGTCAACAGCGTGGCCGTGGCCCTCGACGGTACCCACCCCACCCTGCCGCCTTTCAACCTGTTCGACCTGACAGAGCCAACGGGCATGTACGATTTTATCGTACCCACCGGCGCCGGATTTACCATCCGGCCTTTCCGGAACGACAGCCCGCTCAACGGCGTGTCCACGTTCGACCTCTTTCTTATCAATAAACACGTACTGGGCCTCGACCCCCTGCCCACGCCTTTCCGGCTCATCGCCGCCGATGCCAACGGCTCGAACACCGTGACCACTTTCGATATCGTGGAATTGCGCAAACTGTTGCTGGGGCTTTACCAGGAGTTGCCCAATGTTCCTTCCTGGCGTTTTGTAGATGCCAACTATATTTTTCCCAACACCATTAATCCGCTGCTCGGCGGTTTTCCCGACAGCGTACACGTGGCCGATATGCAACCCTGGACACCGTCCGCATACGATTTCACCGCCGTGAAAGTGGGCGACGTGAACGGCAGCGCCGATCCCGGCTTTACCAGCCAGGAGCCGGAAGACCGCGGCGTCATGTCGCTGCTGCTGGAAAACACCCTGCTACAACCAGGCCAAACCGCGCGCATACCGGTTCGTTTGCAGGAAAAAACAAGCCTGGCGGGCTTACAATTCGCCCTTGGATACGACCCTGAAGTTTTATCGGTGCAACGTATCATACCCGGCAACTGCCTGGTTGCCCCCGGTGAATTTGGGCAATATTACGCTCTCCCTGAACCCGGTGTGCTGACCCTGAGCTGGAACGGCGCCCAAGCCGCGTTGGCAGATGAAAATGACCCGCTGATTTACCTCGAAGTAAATGCCCTGCAAGCCGTTGAAGCGGGCAAAGCCTTCAGCCTGAAAACACAGCGTCTGCGTCCGGAAATTTATACGGAAAATGGAACAGGCATATACGCGCTTCAACTGGAGTTTATGGCGAACGCTTCCGTTTCGCGGACGGCATTTTTCCCGCCTTCACCCAACCCGTCTGACAGACAGGTTTACATCCCGTTCGCCCTGGCAGAGGCCGAACATGTCCGCGTTCAGGTGTACGACCCAACTGGCCGCCAGTTGTTCAGCCTGGAAGAATTGCTGCCCGCCGGTTATCACCGCATCGAAATTCCGGCGGAAGTTTTCGGGCAAATGAAGGGCGTGGCGCTGTACCGGATTCAGGCCGGGGAAGCGCAGGGGAGCGGGAAGATCGGCAGGCAATGAGTGTTGATGTGTTGATTTGTTGATTTGAGGGCCTAACTCCTGGCCGTTTCACCAAGCGCAAGGCCCTCAAATCAACACATCAACAAATCAACACATCAACACCGTATGTCTCACCGTTGCACCGCCAGTTTGCCCTGCCAGACTTTTCCTTCGGCGGTGTAGCGAACGATATAAAATCCGTTTTCCAGTCCGGCTACATTTACGAGCTGGTCGCCGCCCGAAACGGGTGACTCCATGCGCAGGCGGCCGTTGAAATCAGTCACGGTTACTGTGCCTTCACCGGGCAAACTGCGGATATTCAGGGTGGAATGGGCGGGGTTGGGCTGCATGTCGAGCGCCTGTACAACCGGGTTGCCGGTACCTACAAAAGTGCTGACCTGCTGATAGCCGAGAAAAAACAGGATCGTATTGGTGAGCGCCGGCGTAACGCAGCCGCCGTGGTCGGCGGCGGGGTTTACGTCGGTGGCGGCTAAATTGACCGCTCCATAAGCCTTCATGGTGTCGGCGGCAATGATGCTGTTGCGGTAGGGCACCTGATCGTCGGCGGTGCAATAAAAGATGCGGGTAGGCGATTGGGGCGCCCAGGCATACACGTCGTTGTCGCGCAGGGCGATGTTAAACGGATGGCCGGGGTCAGTAAGGACGGCCTGAACAATAGCCGGTTGTAACATCCGGAAGGGACGGCTGCCGCCTTCGTTGGCCAGCAGCAAGCCGATCAGTTGGGTATTCAATTGATCCAGGCTGATGGCGCCGGCGTAAAATTGGCTGATCGGCGTGGCGTAAGGTTCTTTAAACACATCAGTCATAAGGTTGAATATGCCCCCGTAAACCGTTTGGTAGGACAAAATGGTGTTCGGGAGATATGCAGGAAAGTAATACACCGTGTCGGACAGGATCAGGTCGCGCATCACGCCGCTGATGCTGTACGGGCCGGAATTGTGCGCCGCCGCGGTAACGCTGAACTCGCCCGCGAGCGCGGTTTCAACTTCCCGCTGCAGGGCCATGGAGGCATGGCCGCCCTGCGAATAGCCGGTGATGAACAGCTGTTCGTTGGTGTGCGAACCGACCTGGGCCTCAAACTCCGGCAGCGCGCGCAGCAGGTCGATGGCCGCGGAAGCTTCGCTGGCCGCATGCACGTAGGGGTGGAATCCGTCGGAAGCGCCCAGGCCGAGGTAGTCGGGCAGCAGGGCCACGTAGCCCAGACCGGCGCACAGGAGCCCGATAGCGCCTTCCCCGTTCTGGGTCACATTGTACGATGGTACGTCGAGTTTTGAACTGGAAGTGCCGTGCTGGTACACTAAGCGGGGGAATACCCGGCTGAAATCATCGGGAACGACGATGAGCCCGGAAGCCGTGTCGGGCATGCCCTGCACGTCGGCGGTGGCGTAGAGGACGCGGTAATATTTGGCGCCGTACTGGATAATGGGCAAGCCGAACTGGCTGGTCAGCTGGGCCTTGGTGCGGGAGCCCAGGGGCGTAGAGGAGATGAGTTGTTGCGCGGCAAGCGGCAACACAAAGCAGAGAACCAGGGGAAGACAGAGCAGACGTAGTTTCATGTAGTGATGATTGTTATATTTAATTTGGCCAAATGTAAACCGCGACCGGGGAACACAAAGCAGGGGCAACGCAAAAAAATTGGTTGAGTTTAAAATTAGTGTTTGAATTTGGAAAAAGACTGCTACCTTTGCGCTCCATTTTTTAGCAGTGCACATAATTTCTTTCGATAAGCGATGAAACGTACCTATCAACCGTCCCGCCGTTCGCGTAAAAACAAACATGGTTTCCGCAGCCGGATGGCTTCGAAAAATGGCCGCAAGGTGCTGGCGCGTCGCCGCAAGCAAGGCCGCAAGAAACTCACCGTTTCGGATGAAAAACGCCTGAAGTAAACCTTCGGAACACATAGGTTCGCAGTTTTCTTGTCCAAAGTCGTCAGTGTGCCGTCGCAACCTGACGACTTTGCTTATTTTTAGCGCCGACCGACCCGCTGCCTTATGTTCACCTTCTCCCGCAACGAACGCCTGAAAAGCCGGAAACTGATCAGCCGGCTGTTCCGGGAGGGCCATTCCTACATGGCCTATCCGCTGCGGGTGGTGTGGCTGCCGGTAAACCCGGACGAACAACTGGCTGCCGGATTCGACGGTATTCCCGCCCAACTGGCCATTTCCGTACCCAAACGCGCGTTCAAAAGCGCTGTGCAACGCAACCGGCTCAAACGCCGCATCCGCGAAGCCTACCGGCTAAACAAACAAGCCTGGTATGAAATGCTGGCCGCCCGGGAACTCCACCTCGCGCTGATGCTGGTGTATGTCGGCAAAGAAGAACTGACTTATGAGGAGATCGCGGCGGGGATAAAAAAAATGGCGAAGAAATTTCCTGGGCTTTCTTCCTGATTGGGCGCATAAAATCTGCGCCTGATTCCACTTTGTGGTTTAGGGCAGGCCCAACTTTTTACACGACAACACAGAACTCCTTATATTCACGCTTTAAAACTTGTAAATGGGGTTGTGCAAAAAGTCAGGGCACAGGAAAATCTGAATTAGTATGGGAAATAGTATTTTGATTTCGTCTCGGTTTTAGACTTTCCAAGTTTTAAAAACTTGGAAAGTCTGCACGATAACGAATAATATTTTTCCGACTTTCAACAGTTATCCAAAGTACTGACTTTGTGCACAACCCCATTTCCCCGCACCATGCTTTTTCCTATCGGCGACGACAACATAGAACGCGGGCACCCGGCGGTGTTCAGCTACCTGTTTTTTTTCGCGAACATCGGCATATTCATCTTCCAGACCACCCTGCCGGAAGGCGCCGCGGCAGGCTTTGTGGAACATTATGGCGCGATACCGGCCGAAATCTCCAGGGGTATCGACCTGGAAACCCTGTTTACCAGCATGTTCCTGCACGGCAGCTGGATGCACCTGATCGGCAACCTGCTTTACCTCTGGATTTTTGCCGACAACATCGAAGCCCTGATCGGTAATTTCCGCTTTGTCCTGTTTTACCTCGCAGGCGGACTCGTGGCCGGACTGGCCCAGGTGGTGATCAGCCCCGACAGCGGCATTCCCTGTATCGGCGCCAGCGGCGCCATTGCCGCGGTCATGGGCGCTTATATCGTCATGTTCCCCAAATCGCGGGTGCGGATATTGTTCCTGCTGTTTTTCACCGTATTCTACATACCGGCCTGGGTGTTCCTGGGTATCTGGTTTGTGCAACAGCTGTCCTCCGGCCTCGGCGTGCTGGGCCTTTCAGGCACCGACGCCGGGGGCGTCGCCTGGTGGGCGCATATTGGCGGCTTTGTGTTCGGATTGGGTTCCGGACTCTATTACCGCGACCGGTATATGACCGACCGGTATGTTCATTCGGACCATTAGAAGGTCATCTGTTTCATTGAGCGTCGTCATTGGTTCCGACCGAATATATTTTCATTTTTGCTTCTAAATATGCTGCTTTGAGGCGCTTTTTTATATTCATATTGGCCATTCAGTTTGGAAGCGGGGACGTAGTGGGCAATGAACTGGCGAAAATGCCCTTTTTGATCGGGCATTTTCGCCTGCATGTCGCTACTAAACCGACGGATACCTGGATGGATTTTTTACGCCTCCATTATGCCAATGCCCAACACCGGCAAACCGATCCGGCGCACCGGCAGCTACCGCTTCATGTAGTCTCGTTCCCTGTTCACACCGTGATGCTCCTGCCCGCGGCGCTCGAAGTGTTCGGCTTGCGTGTCGCAGAGGATGAGCGTGAAGAAATACAAGGGCAGGATGAGACCCTGTTGCCTGCCGACTTTCGGAGCCGCCTGCTCCGCCCGCCCAGGATTTAGGATGTTTAAAATCCGGACGACTGCCCTGTGGCGCAGCGTCATACACATCCATTTTTCACAAATAATATAAAAGATGAAAAAAATATTCTGGCTGGCGCCGCTTGGCGCACTTTTGGCCATTCAGTTGATCCGCCCCGATATGACCAACCCACCTGTCGATCAGGCACAGGATTTCCGGCAGGTAATGCAAGTGCCTGCAGAAGCGCAAACGATACTGGAAGCCGCCTGTTACGACTGCCATTCCAACGAAACACGACACCCGTGGTACAGCCAGGTGGCGCCGGTATCGTGGTGGGTAGCTGACCATATCAACGAAGGACGCGAGGCCCTGAATTTCAGCACTTTCGGCGCCTTGAACGCGGAGGATCGCGCCGAGGCGCTGGAAGAATCGGCGGAAAAAGTGCAGGAAGGCGAAATGCCGCTGAACAGCTATACCTGGATGCATCCGGAGGCAAAACTCACTGCTGAACAGCGCGATGTTCTGATAAAATGGCTGAATGCCAACGGCGGCGAAGGCGCCGGGGCCGGCACTCCTGAAGCAGATACGAAGGCTGCCACGGAAGATAACAGGCACGACGATGACGATTGAAGAGGGAAAAGGGGCAAGGGGCAATTTTTAGCCCTTTGCCCTTGTATATTTTTTACCCGTTCAGCCATCCTTTTTCCCTGCTCGGTAATATGGATCATAATGGACCGGGGTCTGCTAACGTTCATTGCGCTCCGTTTTTGAACCGCTGGTTTTAAACGTTCACCTGCAAACGTCCATTCACAACATGCGCGCTTTATTCTCTGCTTTGGCCTTGCTCGCGGCGGTAATTATTTTTTCCCTTCTGCCTGCCTGCAAACACGATCCCCTGTTCGATGGCGGCGTCGATCCACAGGACACTATCACAACGCCGATAGACACCGGTGTCAATGCCGGCGTTCCCTGCAATCCGGATACCGTGTATTTTCAAAACCAGGTGCTGCCGCTGCTGATCTCGCAATGCGCCAAATCGGGCTGCCATGACGCGGCATCGCACGAGGATGGCGTCATCCTGACGAATTACCAGCAGGTAATGTCGACTGGTAAGGTGAAGGCCTTCAAACCGAACGACAGCGATTTGTTCGAGGCAATAATGGATTCCGACCCCGACGACCGCATGCCCCAGGCCCCAAATGCGCCGCTGACAACGGAACAAAAGAACCTGATCAAAAAGTGGATCGAGCAGGGCGCACAGAACAATGTTTGTAATGAAAATTACGGCAGCTGCGATACCGACAACGTGACCTACACCAATTTTGTCGGCGGCTTGCTGGCCAATAAATGCGTCGGCTGCCACGGCGGCGTAAATCCGCAGGGCGGACTCAAACTGAGTACTTACACTGAAGTTAAGGCTGTAGCCCAAAGCGGCAAGTTGTACGGCGCCGTTTCACACCAACCGGGGTATTCGGCTATGCCGAAAGGCGGCGCGGCGCTGTCGCCTTGTTTTGTCAATAAAATCAAAGCCTGGATCGACGCGGGAACGCCGCAGTGATGATTGCGGATTGCGGATTGCGGATTGCGGATTAACCCAGCTCTTGGCATTGTTTCCGGCCCCATACCTCGGGTC
>CALEYM010000704.1 GCA_937926185.1 uncultured Bacteroidota bacterium
AGAAGGCTAGGACACCCCTTTTTTGGGGGGGGGACACGTATTCACAGCAAAATTAAACATTTGTCCTTATATCCGTTCATTTAACCGGTAAAGTTTTTTGAAAAAGTATAAAATGCATGACGGGCGACATTTTGGCGGCGGGCCGGAAGTTCGTTTGTAACTGTTATCTTTGTGACAAACCTAACGAGCATGAAAAAAACTGCCGATCGGCGTTCAAACGTTTCAAAAAATCCGGGTTGATAACTTTCTCTACGTGGATAAAACCGATCGCCCTCAAAGGTTTTCCCGGCGAAACGGAAGATTCGTTTGCATTTTCGCTATCTCGGCTTCTTTATCCAAAGCGAAGTGCATACTTCCGACGGGCGCTGCGATGCCGCGGTTCAAACGCCCTCTCATATTTATCTGCTGGAATTTAAACTCGACCAAAGCGCCGCCGAAGCCTTGCGGCAGATCCGGGAAAAAGAGTATGCCGAAAAATTCCGGCTGGAACAGAAAAACATCGTCGCTGTCGGCATCAATTTCAATACAGAAAAACAGGCCGTGTCGGAATGGGAAAGTGAAATATGGAAGGAAACCCTCTAAACTATCTAAACCCTCTAAACCCTCTAAACTATCTAAACTATCTAAACCCTCTAAACTATCTAAACCCTCTAAACTATCTAAACCCTCTAAACTATCTAAACCACAATTCACCGCACCAACAACATCCCTCCGTTTTCCACCCGCTCTTCCGTTTCTCCTTTCGCATTCAAAAATTCAAACCGCGCATACCAGGCATACACGCCGGGATGCATCGCTTTGCCCCCCGCCGTGCCGTCCCAACCCCGGTTAACGTCGTTGGTTTCGAACAGCAGCCCGCCCCAGCGGTCGAAAATACGCATTTCAAAGTTGGTGACCGGGAGGTTGGTATATATCCGGAAGGTATTGTTTGCGCCCGCGCCCTCCGGTGCAAAAGCGTTGGGCGCGTATACGCTCTCCGTGCGTTTCACCCGTATGGTAACGGTGGCCGTGTCCGTACAACCGTCTGTTGTGACAACCAGCACCGCGTACGTGACATCCGCCGGTGGGGCGGCCACGGGGTTCAGGCAAACGGCGCAATCCAGCCATTGATCGGGCAACCAGAGCACTGCCGCCACCTTCGAAGCCGGAACGCTGAGCGTGGGATGGAGTTGCACCGAGCCGCCGGCCTGCAGGGTCAGGCTGGAATCCAGCGCAATAACCAGCGATTCGACGGCCTGGAATTCCACGTCAAAGGTTTGCTCGCAGCCGCCAGCATCCTGCACTACCGTGTTATAAATACCCGGCGGGAGCTGATCGAACAGGCTGTCCTGACTGAAGGTAGCCCCGCCGTCTATAGAATAAAGAAAAGGTGTTTGGCCACCGGCTCCGCCCGAAAAAGAAATGCTTCCTGTCGGGCTGACACAATCCGGCGGTATGCTGACGAGGGTTGGAAAAACAACGCTGCCCTCCCCTACCGCCACGGCATCTACGGCCGTACAGCCGCTTGCCGGATCGGTGACAAGGAGCGTGTACAGCCCAGGCGCGTCTACCGTCGGATTAGCCGTAGAGCCTCCGGAAACAATATTTCCATTCGTCGCAGACCAACTATACGTCACGCCCGGTGTGCTGCTGCTCCCTTGTAGAACCACCCGCGGCGTATTGCAACTCAGCGTAAAATCAGGCCCGGCATCCACATCAGGCGGGGTCGCCGTTCCAGTCACAGTAACGCTGGCAGTCGCCGTGCAGCCGTTTGTTTGATCCGTCACCGTCAGCGCATAAGTGCCCGCGGCGTTCACGATGGGCGACAGCGTAGTTTCATCGCTCACGATGCCCGGCCCCGACCATTGGTAGGTATAATTTAACCCCGCGCTACTGCCTGCGCCGCTCAGCGGAATTTGCGTCAGCGTACAGGTCAACGTTTGCGGCGAAGCCGCCACGGCCTGCGGCGGCGTGGTATTGGCCGTGGTCACGGCGCTCGCAGTGGCAGTACAGCCGTTCGTTTGATCCGTCACCGTCAGCGTGTAGGTTCCTTCGGCGTTCACCCGCGGCGAGAGCGTCGTTCCGTCGCTTACGACGCCCGGCCCGGCCCACTGGTAACTGAAATTCGCCCCCGCGCTGCTGCCCGCCCCGCTCAGCGCTATTTGCGTCAGCGTACAGGTCAACGTTTGCGGCGAAGCCGCGACAGCCTGCGGCAGCGCGGTATTGGCTGTTGCTACGGCGCTCGCCGAGGCCGTGCAACCGTTTGTCTGATCCGTTACCGTCAGTACGTAAGTCCCGGCGGCGTTCACGATGGGCGAAAGCGTGGTGTCATCGCTGACGACGCCCGGCCCGGCCCACTGGTAACTGAAATTCGCCCCCGCGCTGCTGCCCGCCCCGCTCAGCGTTATTTGCGTCAGCGCGCAAGTCAACGTTTGCGGCGAAGCCGCGACGGCTTGCGGCGGCGCGGTATTGGACGTTGCCACGGCACTCACCGTCGCCGTGCAGCCGTTCGTTTGATCCGTCACCGTCAGCGTGTAGGTTCCTTCGGCGTTCACCCGCGGCGAGAGCGTCGTTCCGTCGCTTACGATGCCGGGGCCCGACCATTGGTAACTGAAATCCGCTCCCGTGCTACTGCCTGCGCCGCTCAGCGTTATTTGCGTCAGCGTACAGGTCAACGTTTGCGGCGAAGCCGCCACGGCCTGCGGCGGCGTGGTATTGGCCGTGGTCACGGCGCTCGCAGTGGCAGTACAGCCGTTCGTTTGATCCGTCACCGTCAGCGTGTAGGTTCCTTCGGCGTTCACCCGCGGCGAGAGCGTCGTTCCGTCGCTTACGATGCCGGGGCCCGACCATTGGTAACTGAAATCCGCTCCCGTGCTACTGCCTGCGCCGCTCAGCGTTATTTGCGTCAGCGTACAGGTCAACGTTTGCGGCGAAGCCGCCACGGCCTGCGGCGGCGTGGTATTGGCCGTGGTCACGGCGCTCGCAGTGGCAGTACAGCCGTTCGTTTGATCCGTCACTGTCAGCGCATAAATGCCTGCTGCGTTCACGGTGGGCGACAGCGTCGTTTCATCGCCCACGATACCCGGCCCCGACCATTGGTAGACAAAATTTGCCCCCGCACTGCTGCCGGCGCCGTCAAGGGCAATTTGATTTACCAAACAGGTCAGGGTTTGCGGCGAAGCCGCGACGGCCTGCGGTGGTATGGTATCGGCCACAACAACGGCGCTCGCCGTTGCCGTGCAGCCGTTCGTTTGATCCGTTACCAAAAGCAGATAAGTTCCCGCCGCGCCAACGACCGGTATCGCGCTGGTATCGCCGGATAAAATGAGCCCGTCCGCGGTAGTCCACAGATAGGAAACGAAAGACCCCGCACTCGACCCGGACCCGTCGAGCGCGGGCGTCGCAATCAGGCACGTGATCGATGGCGGCGGACCGGCGTCGGCAATTGGGGCATTGGTATCGGCCTGCACCAATACCTGGCTGAACGCCGAGCAGCCGTTCAGGGTATCGGTTACCGTTAAAATATAAGTACCGGCGACATTCACGGCCGGCGTAAGGGTATTGGCGCCCTGAACGATATTGCCGTCGGGGGTAGACCATGCGTACGCCAGGCCGGGGCCCGATGCCGATAAAGAGCCATCGAGTACCACCTGGGTCATGTTGCAAAGCAATGTTTGCGACGGGCCGGCGTCGGCCATGGGCACGTCGGCGGATTGCTGCACCGGTATGCCGGCGCTTGCCGTACAGCCGCTCAGGGTATTGGTAACGGTCAGGGTATAAACGCCGGGGGCGTTCACCGCCGGCATGAGCGAGGTATCGCCCGACACGATGCCAATGCCGGCGCCGGTGAACGACCATTGATACGAAAAACCAGGACCGCTGGAAGACCCGCCGGCATCGAGCGATAATTCCGTCGTCTGGCAATCGAGTACACCCGTAACAGCGATTTGCACGGTGGGAGCAACGGTGTCCAGCGCAACGGAAACCGCGGCTGTAGCCGTGCAACCGTTCGTCAGATCGGTCACCAACAACTGATAAGTTCCCGCGGCGCCTGCCCAGGGCGTTGCCGTGCCGTCACCCGACAAGATGACACCGTCGGCGGTGGTCCACAAAAATTGAAAATCCGGGCCAGCCGATGAAAACGAAGCGTCGACCTGCACCGAATCCGCCAGACAGGTTAGGGCAGGCGCAGGCGCTGCGATCACGGCCAGCGGCGGGTCGAAGGCGCCGGACACCACGACAGTATCGGCAGCCTTACAGCCATTCAACAAATTGGTAATGGTTAAAATATACGTGCCTACCGTATCTACGATAGCCGTTTGCCCGTTTACCGGGCCGGTAAAATGCCCGTTTGTCGTCGCCCACTGGAAAGTAAAGATCGAATCGCTGCTGCTGCTACCCGCGCTGTTCAGCGTAAGCGCGGGCGTGATGCAGTTCAATACGCCGGGCGCGTCCGCCGACACTGTCGCAATGGGCGGAAGGGTATCGTTTATCACCGTCACGGTTGCCGCCGTCGTACAACCGTTCAGCGTATCGGTGATCAACAAGGTGTACGCGCCGGCTGCCCCCACCCAGGGCGTCAGGGTGCTGCCGCCCGACAAAATGAGACCGCCGGAGGTGGTCCAGACCGGTTGAAAACCGGGCCCGCCGGACGAGGGCGATGCGTCGATTTGTACGGAATCAACGACACAGGTAAGGGGTGGAACGGGCAGAATGGAGTCTGCCGGCGGGGTAAAATTACCGGCTATACTCAGGGTATCCGTTGCTTGACAGCCGTTTTGCGGATTCAGGACGGTTAAAATATAGAGGCCCGCAGAGTCGATCGTTACCGTTTGCGTATCCGCCGGGCTGGCAAAATGACCGTTCGGGGTGGTCCATTGGTAAGTGTAATTGGAATCGGCGCCGGCCGCGGCGAGGGTAAGGGCCGGCGTAACGCAGTTGAGAACACCGGGCGCGCCGGCAGTGGCTGCTGCAGGGGGCAGGGAATCGGTAGGGATAACAGCCACGCTGGCCGATGCCGTGCATCCGCTCGTATTGTTGGTGACGACGAGCATATATTGTCCGGGCGCGTTTATAGCACAGTTATTCAGGGTGTTATTCCCCGATACGATACCCGGCCCCGACCACAAATAAGAGAAGTTATTGCCCGTAGAGCTGCCGGCGCCGCTCAATAAAACGGTATCGGCGGTGCAGGAAAGCGGTCCCGGCGCGCTGGCAGCAGCCATAGCGGGCGCGAGATTCTGATTAACTAAAACCGTGGCTGTCGCGGTGCAACCGCTCACCGTGTGCGTCACCAGCAGCGTGTACTCGCCCGGCTGGTTGACCAGCGGCGTCAGGGTGCCGTTGCCCGAGACAACGCCGTCGGACGGCTGCCAGTCGTAACTGATCACGCCGCCGACCGAGGAACCCGTTCCATTGAGCAGCACGGTTGTATTGGCGCAACTGAGTTGAGCGTTTACCGCGGCTTTGGCAGTTACCTGCAGGGGATCGGGTTGCACGTTAATAGAAGCTGTTTTGGTGCAGATACCATTGCCGGTATCGAATGAAACGGTGAGGGTGTACACGCCGGGTTCATTTACGGTGGGCGTGGGCGTGTCTTCTCCCGAAACGATGCCTGGGCCGCTCCAGGAATAACTGTATCCCGGCCCCGAGGAGGAACCGCTGCCGTCGAGCACGATGCCCGTTCCGGCCGCGCTGCAGGGCAGAATGACGCTGGGCGGAAGCATAGCCTTTACCTGAACTACAGATACGATTACCTCGTCGGATTCGGCGCAGGCTTTTGCCATAAAAATATCGTCGAGGGCAAAATCGTCGCCAAAAAGGCCGTTTCCGCTGCCGCTAATGTCAAAAATACAAAGGTTGGCGCTGGTGGAAGCGCCGGAAAACCAACTGGCCGTGAATTCCTGCCAAACGCAGCCGAGGGGTTGGGCGTCGAATGGATCGCCCGCGTCGGCGCCGTTCACCCTGAACTGGAATACCGGCGGCGAAATGGGCGAACACAAGGCCCAGGCGCTCATCACATACCAGGTGTTGGCCATGACGGGAATGGTCTGGCACCACACCTGCGAATTCGCTCCGCCGGTTCCGTTACAAAGCATCATATTGCCCGTACCGTTGCCGTAAGTATGGTCGTCGCAGGGCGGAAAATTATCCAAAACAACAGACGGCGACGTGGTGATGACGTAGGTGCCAGGGAAAATGGGCGTCGGGTTGTAGGAGAAAGAAGAACTAAAGCCGGTGTTTCCGGATTCAAAACCGGGGTTGTTCACCAGGTTGGGCGCTGAAGGGTCAACAGCGGCTGCGGTAAGGGTGTACGTGACAGTATTGTTGACCGTGGCCGTCGGATTCAGCAGGGCCGGGTTGTTCAGCCCCGCGGCAGGCGACCAGCGAAAACCGATAAAGGAACCGGAAACATTACCCTCCAGTTCAGTGGTTGCGCCGGGATTACACACGAACTTGTCCGGGCCGGCATCAACGGTAATGGGGCATTGGGCAGTCAGGGCAGGGGAGGTCGATCCGGAAAGGAGAATAAATACGACGAAGACGCGGGTACAAACAGACATACTTTTACAGAAATCGCTCGAAATGGTTCGGTTGCGAAGGTAGCGTTTTTCCCCGTTTGGCCTTCATGACGAGACATTTTCCTCATCACATTCACGGGCACGCAAACGTCGTATTTTTCACTTGTTTTACATTTGACAATGTAATTTTTAGCAAAAATGTTTTTAACTTAATTAGTTGAATTTCAATTAATTAATATTTATTTTTTTCATAGTTTCCCGTTTTTTTTAAGTTTGGAAATGCTGTTTGCTGTCCTGTACGACCGTTGCGGGCAGCCTCATCTTTGTCTCAACAAAAGAACAGGAAAACAATCGCTAATCTAAAACACGCTAATCAACATGTTCAATACTATGAGATCAACTTACACCACACCGCCTGTCCAACGGTACCCGGTTCTGAGCGAGCAAAAAGTGCGCACAGAGGTGGTGCTGGGTTCGCCCAGCGCCAATTGCGGAGGCGTTGGCATTTGCCGGGTGATGGCCTACGGAGAAGGCGTAGGCGTCGCCTGCCCCAAAACGGAAGCCTGGCTCAGCCTCACGGAGGAAGGCCGGTTGCGTTTCGAGTTTCAGAAATCCTCTATGGAAGGCCGTTTTATGCGCCGTCACTTCCGTTGGATGTTGTTCCAGGTATTTGAGGCCTACGTGGTGCCTTTCCGGCTCCTGGGCGGCATGAAAATAGAACAACGGACGATCCAGCCCGGCATTTACCAGGTGTGGGAAGTGGGCGATTCTCTGATTGTAGACTTTTAATAATACATACCCCCCCCCGAAAATATAAAAGCCTGCACCCTGCAAAACCCACCGGCGACCGTGTTGCAACAACAGCAGCAGCCGGCTTGAACCAATAATACTCGGGATACCGCGATCTGGCGAAAACTGCTTTTTGAGGTGCCCCGGCTCCTGCCGGGTGTGCTGACATCAGGCAATAAGCTGCGCGGGAAAAATTTGAAAGACGAAAAAGACAGACGACACAAGTTGGGCGACCGGGTCGTCGCAATACATGCCCGGCAGCTTTGGCGGCAGCTTCATGTAGCGGCTTCACTGACTTCCCGCGGCGCACCCTGAACAAATCGGTGTGCCCCGGAACAAAGAAGGCTGCGTGCACCGGAAGGCGTATCAGACTTTCCAGGTTTTGGAAACCTGGAAAGTCTGAGCCAGGCCAGACGCTGTGCTAGCGCCCCCCCCAGTTGATCGTTGTCAACCAGTTACTACGTAAGTGCTATTGGCCGGCGGGAGTGCAGCGCACTCAACCGCCCGGTACGAGACTGCCCCTGGTAGCACGGCATTTATGCCGCCGCGACCAGGAGCTACCGGCAGCCTCGCGCCGCAAGGGCGCCAAAATAAGCATGGCTATTAACATCTGCCAGGGACCGGCCATACCGGCCCGTCGGCAGATCGACTGCGACTTCATCGCCGGCGGCAACGGCTGCCGGGGAAAGTGCAGGAAACACTTCCGGGATGCTATCGTTCCAGCCGACCCTCAGCGGGCGCTGGAGCGGTAGGCGCCTGGGACAGTGGGCAGTTGGCGGAGAGCAGTACAAAAGGCTGAAAACAAAACTGCTGAGCTGCCTTAAAGACTACTGAATACAATACATCGTCAGGCCTCCCGACCCGCGCGGTACGGAACAGGTTCTCCGAGGCCTCGATACGTCGGTTTTGTGGGTAATTGCCATGTCTCTAAACCCTCATAAACCCTCTAAACCCTCTAAACCCTCTAAACCCTCTAAACCCTC
>CALEYM010000705.1 GCA_937926185.1 uncultured Bacteroidota bacterium
TGTTGCCGGAACAGTTCCGTATCGAAACGGGCCTGGGGGGTAAAAGGATTTTCGACGTAGGAGAAGAGGTTGATGGCAAGCAAGCGGCAACTGTCGTATGGGCAAAGGGGGATTTCGCCGCAATTTTTCTGGTTTACATAAACGATCTTTTCTTTACCATCCTTTGTTTGGGAAGTCCAGGCGCCGGCAAAGAAGTTGTGATGCTGGTCGACTGTGCCGTTGTAGACGTCTTCGTAGCCGTCAAATTCGATGATTTTTACGCGGTGGTTATAAAATGCAGCACTGTCTTTTAATTTCTCGAAGGACGTGAACCCATATTTGGTACCTACTCGACATGGGATTCCCTCTTCTTTACATCGCAGTTCCCATTCTTTCATTTGAGGTGCCCGTCCAAGCTCATATTGCAAACGTGTGAATTGCTCCAACTGACGTGCTTTCGTTATCTCTGCTTTTTGTTGAAAAGCACGATTGACCGCTTTTTCCCGTATATCGCTAATATTTTGGTCAGAGTTGAGGTGTAATGTGAGGCATGGGAAAGAACAAAAAGATGTTTCCCTGCGATGGAAATTAATCCAGAATGGCTTCTTGCAATACTCACAGTCTTTCTTCACAAGCACTTCATTTCCATTTATTACCGCTTCATATCCCTGTTTTTGAGCGTTTTTCAGTGTGCGAACCACTCTCGGATCATTTTCAATATGTAAAAACCCTAACTGTTGAGCAGCGATGGTCGAAAGGCCGCTGACTGAGCCAAATTCTTCTTTCCTGAACTTTGAGAAACTCAGGGGCAGCCCGTTTTCCTTTGCAAAAACCTGCCATTCCTTTTTGGAAAAACGCCGGCCAAGTTTTTCGGATAGTGCAAGCGCTTTTTCCAAAATAGAATTATTGGAAAGTTGATACGCTCTTCCATTTCTTAAGCCGGAAGTAGCGGCGGACATCTTTGCGCTATATTGTTGAAATCTATCCGGATCGGCCTTGATCTTGAAAATCGGATTTTGGAGGCCAAGTTTATCCACTTGATGCAAGGAATTGTGCGCCTCGACAGGCATGATCGCCAGATTTTCAGGGCGATTGTTTAAGCCACTAAAGTCCACATGATGAACAACTTCGCCCCGGTTTATTTTTCGTTTGTGATAAAATTCAACGACAAGACGATGTTCCGCCTTGTTGGAACGGATCATCCCTTCGTTGAACCACCAATAATCCGTCTGTTTTCTGCCCTCCTCATTCACCACAGGTCCCTGAAACTTTGTTAAAATCATCAAACTCTCCCCCGTTTTTAAGTCTCTCAATGCCTTGTATTCCCCATTTTTTGTACGGAATTTATGGTTCTCAGTAGCCCGGATAGTGGAACCGTCGTCGAGTGTTAACTTGTATACTTTCTGCTGTTTTCCGGTCAGACGGGGGTTGCGCATGATCTGAATTTCCAGCCGGCCTTTTTCATTCAGACAATAAACCGGAACGTCCCGGCCTTCCCGGGCCAATTGCTCGAAGGGCACGTGTCCCCGGCCATCTGCAACGGCTACAAGGGTGTCGCCTGTCAGGCACGGATTCGTCGACACCGTCTGAAACCCTAGATCGGCGTAACAATCCGGCACCGACTCGCGCAGCACCGTATCCCAGAACAACACGCCCGGTTCGGCGCTTTTCCAGGCGTTGTGCACGATCTTTTTCCATAGCTCGGCGGCGTCGATCTCTCTGACCACTTTCGGTTTTTTCGAGCCCACGGGAAAACGCAGGCGGTAGGGTTTGCCGCTCAGGGCGGCGCGCATGAATTCGTCGTCGATACGCAGGGAAATATTGGCGCCGGTCACCTTGGTGTTGTCCAGTTTGGCGTCCACGAACACGGGCGAATCGGGATGCTGAACCGACAGGGTGAGCATGAGCGCCCCGCGGCGGCCGTCCTGGGCTACCTCGCGGGTGGAGTTGGAGTAGCGCTCCATGAACGGCAGGATGCCGGTGCTGGTGAGGGCGCTGTTCATCACCGGCGTGCCGCCGGGCCGCAGGTGCGACAGGTCGTGACCCACGCCGCCCCGGCGTTTCATCAGTTGCACCTGTTCTTCGTCCATCTTCAGGATGGCGCCGTAAGAATCGGCGCTGCCTTCCACGCCGATCACGAAACAATTGGACAGGGAAACGATCTGGAACGGGTTGCCGATGCCGGCCATGGGGCTGCCCTGCGGCACGAGGTATCGGAAGCGGCTGAGGAGCCGATATATTTCCTCTTCCGGTACCGGGTTGGCGTATTTTACCTCCATGCGGGCGATTTCGGCGGCGATGCGCCGGTGAATCTCGTCGGGGTTGCGTTCGTAGATGTTGCCGAAAGAGTCTTTCAGGGCGTATTTGTTCAGCCAGACGCCGGCGGCCAGGGTGTCGCCGCCGAAATACTCAATGGCGCCGGCCAGCGCTTCTTCGTGGGAATAAGTAGGGCGTTCGGCTGCCTTTGCCGCCTCGTCGAGCACGGGAGATTCAATCGTTTCCATGGAAAATGATATAGCGTTGTAATCGTGTTTTGGAAAAAAAACTTCGGCGGGACGGGATGGGATAGGGATTGGGCAAACATAGGGGTTTCGGGCCGAACAGGGAAGAGAATTTTATTGAATATCGAATATCGAACACGGAATATCGAATATCGAAGTATCCGTAGAGTGTACGACATCGCGGTGTTCTCTACGGATACTTCGATATTCGATATTCCGTGCTCGATATTCCCTATTTCCTCCACGGCAAATTATTCACATGCCGCCCGATCACCGTCCCGTACCGCACGCCTTCTTCGGCATCCATGCGGAAATGAACGCCCAGCGGCACGCGCGACCAGGCGTTTTCCTGCGCCATTTCGTAAAAACTGCCGAAGGTGCGCGGTGTGCCGACGAATTCAGCGCGGCCTTCGTGGCAACGGTCGGTCAGGCTGTAGGAATAGCCGAAAACGCTGGCCAGAGATTCCGCGCCGGCGGCGCCAAAAGTGGCGTGGCCGGAGGGGTAGGCCGGGAACGAAGGCGTCAGACTGTTCTCGCCGGTCAGCGGGTTTTCGAGGTTGGTGTTCCAGCCCGGATCGATCAGGCGGTGGATGTAGGTCTGCGGGCGCTCCACGTTATAGTAGTACTTGGAGTTCCAGCAGCCCACGCCGGCATCGTTGATCGCCATGCCTACTTTGGCGTACGCTTCGAGGGCGGTTTCCAGGTCGCTGTTTTGCTGATCGATCACCTGGATGGCAACGGCAATCCAACGCGCCGGCGGGCTGAAGGTGAGGTCTACGAGGTCGTCGCTCCAGAACTCGGCGATCCATTCGCCTTCATACGATAGAGTAGGGGTGTTCTGGGCGTACACTTCCATGGCCTGTGCATACAGGGCTGATTTCGTGTCTTCGCTGTAGGGCAGCGGCGGGCGGCAGATTTTTTCCGTTTCCGGCAAAGCCCAGCGGTGAACTTTTCCCCAATACGGAAACATGCCTTTTCCCGGGCCCGGCAGGGTGGCTACCCAATCGCCGGGTTTTTGATAGTGCGCCTGCCAGTCGTAATCGCCGAAGGGATCCTTATAGGCCTCGTGCCCGTAGGTATCGGTTTTCGACCACTCCCAGACGGCTTCTGCCACGGCCTGCCCCCTTTGTTGGGAGCGCTGGAACTGATCGGGCGCGATTTCTGATTGAAACTGAGCATTGTATTGCGCTTCCAGATTGGCCATTTTTTGTTTTATCTGATCCGGAACGCCGGCTGCCAGTCGGGGCATCAGGTAGCCGTAAACGGCATTTACTATCGTGGGCCAGTGGTATTCGCCGGGGCCGGCTGCCGGGATGGACAGGCCGGAATACAGCGGCGCCAGGTCGTTGTATTCCGGCATTCCGGGCAGGCAGGCTTCGTAGGCGGCAAAGCCCAGGTAACCCAGCGCGCGCGGCGCCGGACCGGGCCGGAAGCCCTCGGCGTGGCGGTCGGCTTCGAGAAACATTTGGTTCCATTTGGTGGCGACTTCATGGTTGTAACTGCGGACGCCTTTTTCAACCGGGTCGGGCGTACCGTCGCCGCAGGATTGAATGAACAGACCTGCAAAGAGCAAGAAAACGAAGAGCGGGAAAAGTGTAATACCCTTTTTCATGTGTCAATTTTTTAAGTTAAAAGTGTTTTCGCTTCGCTCCAATGGAAGCGGGATTAAAGCATGAAAAAAAGGGGGGTGAGATGGATTATGGTTGGCCTCCCCCTCCAACCCCTCCCCTTTAGGGGTTGGGGGATGGGCTGGGGGGAGGCCCGGGGAAAAACAACAACTTAATTCAGCGCCATTTCCTCTTCCGGTTCCTTTACGGCCTCTTCCACCGGCAACGCAGCCGCCTTCAGATGCCGGATCTGCCCAACCACGAACCAGGCCAGCGGGATCACGCCGCCGAGGGTGAAAATGGAGCCGCCGACGATACGCAGCCAGGTCATCGTCTGGAATGCCGGCGATTGCAGGAAGCCCTGCGAGCGGGCGAACCAAAGCCCCTGATCCATGGCGGCGAACAACTGGTGCACGCCGGCCGGGAACAGGTCCATGACCACCATGAGCAGCAAACCGACGTTCAGCGACCAGAACACGGTGCGGGTCAGCCGTTCGTTCCAGCGTTCGGGCGCGCCCAGGTAGCGGCAACAGAACAGCAGGGCCCCGACGGATAAGTTGCCGTACACACCCATCAGTGCGGCATGGCCGTGGTTGACCGTCAGGTAGGTGCCGTGTTCGTAGTAGTTGGCGATCGGCAGGTTGATGATCAGGCCGAATACGCCGGCGCCGAAGAAATTCCAGAAGTTAACTCCGACGAGGAACAGGAATACGGTCGGCATGGCAAACAACGACGAGGAGCCGTTGCTCTTTTGAGCCAATATGCCCGGCATGCGCTGAAAACGCCAGGCTTCCAGCGTCAGCAGTACCAGGGGCACTACCTGGAGGGTGGAAAACACGCTGCCGATGGCAAGCGTGCCTACCGGCTTGGCATTCCAGTAGAAGTTGTGGGAAATGCCGAGCAGCCCGGAGCCCAGGAAAAGCAGGGTGGCCAGGAATACCACTTTATTCACCGATTCGCGGTTCACCAGGCCCATCAGTACCATGAGATAACCGACCACGATGGTGGTAAACACCTCAAAAAACGCCTCTGCCCACATGTGAATGACGCACCAGCGCCAGAAATCGGCGATCACGAAATTCGTTTTCGGCGTAGCCACGAACCCCGACACCAGCAGGATCATGATCGACACCACGCTGTACAACATCCAGTTGGGCAGCGCCCAGGGCTGTTTTTTCACCATCGCGGGCTTGACGCCCCGGTACACGATCCAGGCCCAGAGGACGAATACGCCCATCAGCAAATACTGATAAAAACGGCCCAGTTCCACAAACTCCCAGCCCTGGTGGCCGAGCCAGCGCGACAGCTCGCCGAGCATGTTCATCGGACCCATATACAGGCCCACGAACGACCCGAGGCCGATAACCAGGAAAATGCCGAACAACAGGTTGATGCGCGGCACCTGCCCCGCCACTTCGCGTTTGGCCAGCAGCGGCAGCACGAAGATGGAGGCGCCCACCCAGCAGGCCGAAATCCAGAGCAACGACAACAGCACGTGCCAGCTGCGCGATACGGTGACCGGGATCAGCGCCTGCAGGTCGACGCCGAAAATCCGGGTAAATCCCACAAAATCATGCACCGTGAGCACGCCCGCGAGCACCTGAATCAGAAACAGCAAGGCCCCAACGACAAAAAACTTGAACGTGGCGCGCTGCGACGGCGTCGGTTTGAATTTCAGCAGTTTGGCTACGGTCACCATTTCGCCCGTGCCTTTGGCGTAATATTCTTCCGACAACTGGTCCATTTGGCCGTAATAGTACAGGACAAACCCCAGGCCGATGATCAATCCCAGCAGACCCAGTATACTCCACAACATGGTGGACGGGGTGGCTATATTGCCCGCACCGGGGTCGTAGGGCCAGTTGTGCGTGTAACTGTACCGGCTGCCCGGCCGCTGTACGCTGCACACCCAGGCGCCCCAGAAGAAAAAGCCGCTCAGGTCGCGGATTTCCGCGGGATTGGTCAGGTAGCCGGCGGGTTTGAAGGCTTCGTGGAATTCCGTGTCGGTAAACACATTTTGGTAGAATGTTTCCAGTGCTCCGATAGCGGATACCTGTGCGGCATTCAGCACGGTGCGGTTGGTGGCCGGATCGTAGCGGTTGGTTTTGATTTCGGTTTTTAGTCGCTCCCGGATGCCGTCCTGCAGTAACTGTTGCTGTTCCGGCGGCATATCCGCAATATCTGACCGGTAATACCGGGCCATTTGTTCCGACATTTCGTGCAGCGCCTGCGCTGTGAAATCGGGCCCGCGCAACGCCCCGTCGCCGAACATACTCCCGTATTCCATCAGGGCGTAATGATGGAACACCCGCTGACCCTCCAGAATCCGGTCGCGACTCAGGATTATATTCCCCTGCTCATCTACAAAGTCGGGAATGGGAGGCGCCTTTTCGTAGGTTTCATAACCGATAAAGGTAACGCCGGCCAGGCTGATACCCAGGATCAGCACGAAAGGCAGCCACCAGTTTTTAGGATTCATGAGATACGTGAGGAAAGTACGATTAGTCCGCATAGGCGCCGAATTTTAGATGTGATGAGTTAGTTTGTCGTTTTTAGGATTAAAGAGTATTTTGTCTTAAAATAAGTATTTAAAAAAGCATCTTACGGCATCAGCCGGAACCGTTTCTGACGGGTTGCCTGGCCCAGTTCGGCCAGGGTGGTGTGCTCAAATTCCGTTTTCAGTTTATCTTTTATTTCTTTCCAGAAATCGTGCATGGGACAGGGTTTTGCTTCGCCGCAACCCGGCAGCCCCAGCAGGCATTTGTCGAAAAAATCGTCGCCTTCCAGGGCTTTGATGAGGCCGGTGAGGTAAATTTCTTCCGGCGGTACCAGGAAAGCGACACCGCCGTTCGGCCCGCGATACGAGCGTAAAAGACCTTTCTGGGTGAGAGTCTGAAGGATTTTGGTCAGAAAATGAAATGAAATGTCGAGTTTCTCCGACATGTCTTTAATGTTCACGTATTCCTGCTCCCTTGTTTCCGATACCATGTACAATAACGCCCGCAATCCATACTCGCCGGCTTTCGAGATCACGCGCATATTTATTTCTGATTTAAGCGTATTTTATCTGCAAATAAAGGCAGGAAATTTTTTCCGGCCAAATCAAGTATTGTTTTTTGTCCTTCACCTGACAAAGCTTTTTACCTTTGCGCAAAGTTCCGGCATTCTTGCTTTCCAACCACACCGATCCATCACCTGCTTCCAATTCCGGCGTACCTATGCCCGAAGTAAAGTTGTTTTCCTGCTCGGCCTCCGAACAACTGGCTGCCGACATTTCTTTTCACTACGATGCGCCGTTAGGCGATAAAACCCTGGCCCGTTTCAGCGACGGTGAAATGCAGCCGATCATTAATGAAAGTGTGCGGGGGGCATTCGTTTTCTTTATTCAAAGTACCTGCCAGCCGCACGACAATATCGTGGAATTGTTGCTGTGGATCGATGCCGGCAGGCGGGCCTCGGCCGGCTATATCACCGCCGTCATTCCGTATTTCGGCTATGCGCGGCAGGACCGCAAAGACAAACCCAGGGTGCCCATCAGCGCCAAACTGCTGGCCAACCTGCTCACCACCGCGGGCGCCAACCGCGTGATGACCATGGACTTGCACGCCGACCAGGTGCAGGGCTTTTTCGACATCCCGGTGGACCATTTGCGCTCCGAGGCCATATACATGCCGTATCTGGAAAAACAGGACATGTCCAACGTGATCTTTGCCAGTCCGGATGTCGGGGGCGTCAAGCGGGCGCGGGTGTACGCCAAACATTTCAAACGGGAACTGGTCATCTGCGATAAATACCGCACCAAAGCCAACGAAGTGGCTGCCATGACCGTCATCGGCGACGTGAGCGGCGGCGACGTCATTCTCGTCGACGATCTCGTGGATACCGCCGGCACCCTCTGCAAAGCCGCCGATGCCCTCATGGAAAAAGGCGCCCGCTCGGTGCGCGCAATATGTACGCACCCGGTACTGTCCGGA
>CALEYM010000706.1 GCA_937926185.1 uncultured Bacteroidota bacterium
ACATTTCCAATTTTCAATGTACAAGGACTTGGCATATTGAGACCATATTTTTCTCAGAACGGAAGATCATCCCCATCCGCCGGCGCCGTTTCGGTAGCGGTCACCGCGGCGGGCATTTCGCCGCCGCGGGGTGCCGGGGCGCTTTCGGCGTTGGGGAAGCGGTTCTCAAAGGCGCCGGTACCTTCCATTTTCTCCAGTGTGCGCATCACGTTGGCCACAATATCTGTCACGTATCGTTCCTGTCCGTCCTGTCCGGTAAATTTCCGGTATGATATTTTGCCTTCAACATATACCAGATTGCCTTTTTTCAGCATTTTTTCTGCCCTTTCGGCAAGCTCCCGCCAAACGACCACATTGTGCCATTCCGTCGTTTTTTGCCAGTTGCCGTCTTTGTCTTTGTAGTTCTCATTGGTAGCTAAAGAAAACCGGCCAACCTTTACGCCGTTTTCCAGGTGCCGGATTTCAGGGTCGCCGCCAAGATGACCGATGAGGGTTACTTTGTTAATCATGATTCTCTTTTGTTTAAAATGAACAGTTGAACGGAATTCGAGGCATTGCCATATCATTACGGGATATGTTGTTTTCCGGAAATACAGGGCCCTTGCTTTTCCTGATAACGATGCCTCATTTGAACCTTAAAGTTACGTCTTTTTCCTGCCAAAACCAATCAATTATGCGCGGCAAAGCAAGTATTTTTTTTAATTTAAAGTGTTCTATTCGCTGATAATTTCCCAACATATTTTCGTGAAAATCAGCAGTTTCTATTGTATCCGGCAAATCAATTTCGCAAAATACGGCAGTTACGATGCGGTGGGTAAGCGTTTGCCGGTAGGGCCGGGAAATGCCGCGGACGGTGGTACCGGGCGGTGGGCCGCCGGAAAAAAAATTGCCGAGCAGCAGCCCGGGCAAATTACCCGGATCGGCGGGCAGTGCCGGCAATTCGAGCAGGGGAAATTCGTAGAGGTTTTGCCAGATGTCTTTGCCGGTTCGCCGCCGTACCCAGGTGTGGTCGCGGTGATAGAACACGGCGTAGGCAAAAAAACGGTCTTTCTTTTCCGGCGTTTTCGATTTTACCGGCAGTTTGTCTGCCTGCCCGGTTTGAAGAGCGACGCAATGTTCCCGCAATGGGCAGCCCGTGCAGGCAGGCTGCCGGGGCGTACAGTGCGTGGCGCCAAAATCCATGATCGCCTGGTTGTAGGCGCCGGGTTTGGCGGTATCGAGCAGTTCTGCGGCCAGCGCTGCAAATGTTTTTTTTGCCGCGGGCAAATCTATGGGCGTCCGGATACCAAAAAAACGCGCCAGCACCCGATACGCATTGCCGTCGAGCACGGCATACGGCAGGTCGTAAGCAAAAGACGCGATGGCTGCCGCCGTGTAGTCGCCCACGCCTTTAAGCGCCCTGATGCCCTCATAAGTGTCCGGAAATTTGCCCGACAATTCCCCGGCAATGTATTTGGCCGCCGTGTGCAGGTTTCGGGCCCGGGTGTAATAGCCCAGTCCTTCCCAGTTTTTCAGTACTTCATCTTCCGGCGCGGCGGCCAGGTGGCGGACGCTGGGATACGCGGCAATAAATTTTTCGTAGTACGGCAAGCCTTGTTCCACCCTTGTCTGTTGCAGGATGATCTCCGACAGCCATATTTTGTAAGGGTCGCGTTCTCCCTTCCAGGGCATGGGGCGGCGGTGGCCGCGGTGCCATTCCAACAATTTATTTCTGAAAAAAAAATGGTTATCCATTTGTGCCGCCTATTTCCTGATTTTCTTTTAGCCTGTACGCACTCCAACATTCGGCAAAACTCCGTGACTCAGGTTCAAAATTGACGTCTGAAGGTTTTTTACGACTAAATGACAAACCTGTTTTCCCGTTCACTCTAAAAACACTACCGCAGGATAATTTTTGGCAAAAAAAGAAATTTGGCAAAAATTTTTTTCTACCCAATCCGCGTTAGAACAGAATTGACACGAAATTTTAATCCATTTAATGGTTGCATTTCAAATTCACGACCATGAAGACACTACTCAGCGTCAGCATTCCTGCTCTTTCGCTTTTCGTTGCCGGCGCCTGGAATATGCACCGCCCGCAAGGATCGAGTGCAGCATCCCGAACCGATGTTCCATCCGTCGAAATCAGCGCATCTGCTGAACGGAAAACGCCCAAAATGTGGGCCGAAAATACCACCTTGTACAAAGGAGAATCCTTCGAACTGCATTTCACCGCTCCCAACGCGCCGTACCTCGGCGTTGTTGACCCGCAAGGCCACTTTTTTTACGTGGTGTTCCCGCGCGAAGCCATCGTGGGCAAACTGAAACCGCTGGTCGACAGCAAACGGTTCGCCTCGATGAACGCCCTGAAAATCAATACCGGCTCGCTCAAGGCCGACCCGTATACCTACGGCGTGTACACCAACCAGCCCGTTTTTACCCAATCCGGCACCTACACTTTTATTACCGGGGAAAACCTCCATGTGGATGATCCGGATTTTTTGGACAAGGTAACGGTTCAATATGTCCATAGCCGCCGCCCGGTGAAAGTCGCGGGGCACGATGTTGCTATGAATTAAGGTTTCGTTCGCAGCGAAATCAGATTTGCAAACAGCCGGTAGGCGCCCGGTACGCCGGCCGGCAGTTCGCGGAAAAAGGAAAGCGCCGTATAGATGAACTGACCCTGACCATACGACGCGACGAGCAATGAGCCGTCGGCCGCTTTTTCGCCGGGGTCGTTGCTCGACAACAACGGTGTGAAATGCGAATCCCATTCCGACGGGAAATACAATCCGCGCTCCTGTACCCAGCCTTTAAAATCGTCCGGCGTAATCTTGTTCGGTTCGTTCAGCAGCGGGTGATCCGGCTGCAAAAACCGTACTTCGGCCGTCTCGTCGGTCACGCGGGCGCGGCCCGGTTTCAACGGGTAGGGCGCCAGATTGTCCACATACAGGTCAAAGCTGTTGTTGTACTGCGTGACCAGGGTACCGCCTTTTTTCACGTATTCGAATAGTTTGGGTTGGTGGAAGCGCAGCGCTTCGCGGGTGTTGTAGGCCCGGATACCGAGCACGATGGCGTCGAACTTTTGCAGGTTTTCCGGCGAAAAATCCTTGTCTTCCAGCATGGTCACTTCGCAGCCCATTTGCCGCAGGGCGGTGGGCAGTTCGTCGCCGGCGCCCATGTAGTAGCCGATGTTTTTGGCCGCTACGCGCAGGTCGAGCCGGGCGGCGCGGGTTTCGGCCGGCAGCAGCACGCTTTGCTGCGGGATATGGTCGTATTTGATCGTGACCAGGCGGTTCGAGTAAGTTTTTCCGCCGATCGTGGCTTTTGCCGTGAGCGTGGCTTCACCCAATGCGGCGCTGCCTTCCACCATAAAAGTGAAGGATTTCTCCTCGCCTTTTTTGGCAAATTCAAACGTCTGTTCACCGCCCTGCGCTTTCCAGTCATTGCCGTTGCCGGCCACAGTAAGCGTACCGGAGATATTGTCGCGGCCGGCTTCCACGTGCACCACCACCGCGCGCTGACGCCCGGTAAAGAGGTACGAGGGTTCGTCGAAGCGCACAAACACGGGCGGCAGTACTTCGAAGGGACGCCATACTTCACCCCTTGCAGGTTCTTCAATTTTGTAGGCTACGTCGGTTTCATATTGTACAGGCACGCCATTGACCAGCACGGTCCAGCGCGCCTTGAAATGCCGCGGCGTTTCGGGCAGGCCGCGCAGGGTTTGCTCTTTCACGGTGTACATGCCCATGTCGGAGCTCTCCTGCAGCCAGTAAGGCGCTGTAAATGAAGCATTTTCAGAAAGGGGAACCGTTTTGTTCAGTACCCAGCTTTTGTTCGTGGCCAGCACCTGCGTCATCGTCGTATCGTAAAGGGCGGGTTGTATGGAAAGGCCGCCCAACACCACCTCGCCGGCAAACGGCGCCCGGGCAATACATTCGAGCCGCAGGGTTACCGGATCGCCGGGTGTGGCCGCCGGCTCCGCGGCGGTCGCTTCTAAATACAGCCCCAGGCAGCCCCGGATCACTTCTTTGATTTCGGCCAGTTTTATTTTTTTCCAGAATCCGTCGGGCAGGGTTTCGATCAATTGCATGGCGTTCAGCAAATACGGCACGGAGGCTGCCGGATCGGCGGGATTGAATTTTTGCTCCACTCCGGTCAGAATTTTGCCGATCGGTTCGCCGCCCGGCACCCGGCTCCAGGTGGTATTGATGCCTTCGAACAGGTCGCCGCCAGCAGGCCGGTCGCCTTTGATGAAGTCGAACCATTCCATACTTTCGCCCCGGCTGCTCATGGCGCCGAAGCCCTGGCAGCGGTGCATGGAGCGCGCCTCGGCGGCCACCTCGTTGTTGCTTTTTCCTTTCAGGGGGAAATAAACGCCCAGGTCGAGGGAAAACAAATGGCTTTTGTCCATTTTTTCAAAGGCTTCGCGGCCGCCGAAAAACCACCAGGAGGTATTGAAAAACTGCCGGTGCGGCTGCCAGGGCGTGGCATATTTCAGTTGCTCGGGATAAACATCGGTTCTGCCGGCCAGGTCGAAGGCTTCCACCGACAACATGCCGGAAGCGGTATGGTGCCCGTGGGTATCGTATTTTTTATCGTGGTAAAAGCGGTTGAAGATCACGTCGGGTTGGGTCTGGCGGATGGCCCACACCACGTCGGACAACACCTCATCCTTGTTCCAGATACGCATGGTTTCGTCCGGGTTTTTGGAAAAGCCGAAATCGTTGGCGCGGGTGAAACGTTGTTTGCCGCCATCCACCGAGCGGGCGGCAAGCAACTCTTCGGTGCGCAGTACGCCGAGCAGCTCGCGCATTTCCGGACCGATGAGGTTCTGGCCGCCGTCGCCGCGCGTAAGCGACAGGTAGGTGACGTGGTACAGTTTTTCATTGGCGCAGTAACTGATCATGCGCTGGTTCTCGTCGTCGGGGTGCGCGGCCACGTACAGCACGGAGCCCAGGACGTTGAGTTTCCGGATGGCCTGCTGCAAGTCGGATGCCGAGGGTTTGGCGGGCATTTGGGCCGGGGCGGCAGTGGGCAACAGGCAGTAAGCAGTAAGCAGTAAGCAGTAAGCAAGGGGCAGCAGGCGGTGGACAAGGGGTAGGCGCCTTTTAAAAAATCTTGAAATTGCAGACACAGGGAGGATAGTTTTGTTGTTCATGCTGACGGCGGGTAGGTTAAAGAGCGCAAAAGTAAGAATAAGGCGCAATGCGAAAGTACGCAGAAATGTCAGATAGGAAATGATGTTCATCTAAATATTGGTTCTTCCGCGAGTGCAAATGACTACTTTCGCCCGCCTTTTTGAAACCTGTTCTGTCGGAACAGTGTCAGGGCACATTTTCCAACCATTTTAAAACAGTTTATGAAATCACTACTCAGTCTCGGCGCCATACTGCTGGTGCTTCATTCCTGCGGCGAAAACAAACCCGCCCCGCCCAAAGAAGTTAAACAATACTCCATCGAACAGTTTTACAAAAACAAACGCACAGGCGCTGGCCTGTGGTCGGAAAACGAGCAACGGCTGTTAGTACACAGCGATGTTTCGGGTATTTTCAACCTCTACGAAATTGACCTGGCCAACGGAAATATGATACCGCTGAGCCAATCCACCACGGAATCCTTTTTTGCCGTCGATTACGTGCCGGGCACCAATCTCGTACTATACAGTGCCGACAAAGGCGGCAACGAAAACAGTCACCTCTATCTGCTGAAACCCGACGGATCGAGTCAGGACCTGACGCCGGGCGACAAGGAAAAGGCCGGTTTCTCCGGCTGGACGAAGGATAAAAAGGCTTTTTATTATACCTCTAACGTCCGCAACCCGCAGTTTTTCGATGTATACAAAATGGAAGTAGGCGTCTGGAAACCGGTCATGGTTTACCAGAATAACGACGGTTACAGCGTGAATGGCATTTCCAAATACGGCGACTACCTGGCGCTGAGCCAACCCATCACAACGAGCGAAAACCGCTTGTTCCTATATGACCTGAAAAACAAACAACTTAAGGAAATTTCCGATGCCGCCAAACCCGGCAGCTACGACGCTTCCGATTTCAGCGCCGACGGCAAGTCATTTTATTACACCACCGATGCAGACAAGGAATTCGCCTACCTCGTGCGCTACGACCTGACTTCCGGCGCCCGTCAAACGGCTTATGAAACCAACTGGGACGTGATGTTCAGCTACGAATCCGAAAACGGCAAATACCTCGTGATCGGTATCAACGAAGACGGCAAGAACAAGCTGCTCATCCGCGATGCCCAGGGAAAGGACGTTACATTTCCGGCTATCCCCGACGGCGACATCGTGGCGGTGAACATTTCGCCCAGCGAAAAAAAGATGCGCCTCACGGTGGGTACCTCCAAATCGCCCAACGACCTGTACGCCTACGATTTCGAAACCAAGGAACTCAAGCGCCTGACTACCAACCTGAACCCCGAAATCAATGCCGGCGACCTGGCCGCCGCGGAGGTGGTGCGGTATAAATCCTTTGACGGGCTGGAGATTCCAGCCATATACTACAAACCGCTCGCCGCTACCGCCGGCAACAAGGCGCCCGCCCTCGTGTGGGTGCATGGCGGCCCCGGCGGCCAGTCCCGGGTGGGATATTCAGCGTTTATCCAATATCTCGTAAATCATGGTTATGCCGTACTGGCCGTCAACAACCGGGGCAGCAGCGGCTACGGCAAGTCGTTTTATAAAATGGACGACCGAAACCACGGCGAAAAAGACTTGCAGGACTGTATCTACGGTAAAAAATACCTCCAGTCGCTCGACTACATCGACAAAGACCGCATCGGCATCATCGGCGGCTCTTACGGCGGCTATATGACCATGGCGGCCATGGCCTTCCAACCGGACGAATTCAAAGTCGGCGTGAATATTTTTGGCGTCACCAACTGGCTGCGCACCCTGAAATCGGTGCCGCCGTACTGGGAATCGTTCCGCAAGGCGCTCTACGCCGAACTGGGCGACCCCCTTACCGCCGACTCGGTGCGCCTGCACAATATCTCCCCGCTGTTTCACGCCAAAAACATCAAAAATCCCGTGATGGTGCTCCAGGGCGCCAACGACCCGCGGGTGTTGCAGGTAGAATCCGATGAGATCGTAGCGGCTATAAAAGCGAATAACGTACCCGTGGAATATGTCATCTTCCCCGATGAGGGGCACGGCTTTGTGAAAAAAGAAAATGAGATCAAAGGCTATGGCGATGTGCTGACCTTTCTGGATAAATACCTGAAAGCGCCGCCGCCGGTGACGCAGTAGGGAATATCGAACAGCGAATGTCGAATAACGAAGTATCCGTAGAGCACACCGAGCTATCGTTCACTCTACGTATATTTCGATATTCGACATTCGCTGTTTATGCAAAAATCCCCCTATCGCACTAACGCTACGCTCCCCGTCTTATCCAACTCCACTTCCTGACCGCAATACGACGCCCTGGCGTGCAGCATCCAAACAAACACCCCCGGCGAGGCCTGTTTGCCATTTTCCAATCCCAACCATGCGGTGGTTGGTTCCAGCGAGCGGAACACCAAACTGCCCCAGCGGTCGTATATTTCCAGGCGATAATCCAGTATTTCCAATCCCGGGAAAAATGCCGGGCGGAACCCGGCGTTTTCCGGGTCGGCCGCCTGCGGAGCAAATGCGTTGGGCATGTAGAGGTAAGAAAAATACTTGTCCTGCCCTTCCCACTGTACCGTTATTTCCCGTCGCAGGGTATCGCATACATTCCGGACTTCGAGCCACAGTTGGCCGGGCGCCTGCACAGTGATGGCCGGTGTTTCGACCCCGGTGCTCCAATGGTAACTCAGTTCGTCCGGGTCGCCGCCAATGAGTGGTGTGAGCGTGATGCCCTTGTTGTCGCAGGGCAATTCGGCGTCGTCCAGTTGCAGGGTAAGCGGCGTCCGTGCCGGCAATTCCGTTTCCTTCCGGAATAAACAACCGTTACCGTCTTTCAGCCAAACGGCGTAAGTACCCGCGCTCAAACCATTAAAGACCGGCGCATCCTGAAATTCCGTTCCGTCAAGCGAGTACCGGAAAGGCAGTAACCCACCGGTCGTATTTAATACAGATATCCTGCCGCTGCCTGAGTTTGGACAGGAAGGCTCGTTTTGCAGGGTAAAACTGGCTTCCGGGAAGCCGGAAACGACAACGGTTACCGTTGAATCGCAGCCCTCGGTGTTAGTGAATTGAAAGACCCGGGTTTCACCGGGCAACAGACTTGCGCCGTGATGGGTATAAGGTTCACCCGGACATACGCTGACAGCAATCGTTTCCGACGAACTGTTCAGCCCGGCCACCGTGATGGTCAGTACGGAATCGCAACCGGCGGTATTTTGCAGGATAAACTGCCGGGTTTCGCCTGTTTGCATCGATGTACCCTGGAAGGAAAACGTTTGGCCGGGACAAACCCGTGCCGTATAACTACCCGTGGTAGCTGATACGGCCGCCACGCTTACCGTCAGCACCGAATCGCAGCCCGCCGCATTTTGCAATAAAAATTGCTGCGAACTGCCTGCCGGGATTTTTGTGCCGTTGTACTCGTACTCCGTTCCGGCGCAGGCACTAACGTTCAGCGAGCCGCTGGAAACGGGTTTTGCCGCCACATTTACGGTCAACACCGAATCGCAGCCC
>CALEYM010000707.1 GCA_937926185.1 uncultured Bacteroidota bacterium
GGCGGCGTATGAAATAATCACTCAATCACTCAATCACTCAATCACTCAATGAACTACAAACTCCGCGTTCGTCCGCCATCCACCGGCAAATTGATCCCGTTGATATAGGCGGCGGCGGGACTGGCCAGGAAGGCCACGGCGGCGGCCACTTCTGCGGGCTCGGCAAAGCGGCGCAGGGGCACCTGGTTTTTGAATTGTTGCTCCGTTTCCGGCACGGATGAGTTGGTAGTCGCGGCGCGTTTTTCAATGATCTCCTGCAAACGGCCCGTATTGGTGTATCCTGGCAGCACATTGTTGACGGTGATGCCGAACGGCCCGGCTTCATTGGCCCAGGTTTTTGCCCAGGAGGCCACGGCCCAGCGGGTGGTATTAGATACTCCGAGGTTGTCGACAGGTTCTTTTACCGAGGTGCTGATGATGTTGATAATGCGTCCGTAGCCGGCTGTTTTCATGCCCGGTAAAACGGCCTGTGCCAGCAATTGATTGCAGATGAGGTGGTTGTGATAGGCTTTTAAAAAGTTTTCGGGCATGGCCTCGGTAATTGGCCCGCCGGGCGGCCCGCCGGTATTGTTGACGAGGATATGAATGGCGCGATTGCGCAACAATTCCGATACTTTTGCCAGCAGGATCAGGCTGTCGTCGAAATCGGCCACGAGATAATCGTGTTGCTGGCCAAAGGCGGTATCCAGTTCGGCCACGGCTTTTTGCAGGTTGCTTTCGGTGCGGGCTACCAGGGTGACGTTGGCGCCCAACGCGGCCAGTTCCAGGGCTGCCGCGCGGCCGATGCCGGCACTGGCGCCGCCTACCAGGGCATTTTTTCCGAGCAGAGAGATGTTCATGTTGGTAGAAATATCGGGCAAAGATGATCTTTAAATATTAAATTCAGATGGCTCTATCCTGTCAAAAACACCTTTTTTCGCTGGACGCCGGCGTACATTACCTGAACGGCGCGGCTTACTCGCCGGGTCTGCGCCTGGCCCTGGAAAAGGGTATGGAAGGTCTTCGCCTGAAAGCCGAAACCCCCTATTCAATTACGCCCCAACACCATTTCGATACGGCCAACCGGGTGCGCCGGCTGTTTTCCGATTTGGTAAACGCAAGCGACCCGGAACGGATCGCGCTGATCCCCGCGGTTTCTTACGGCATGGCCATTGTAGCGCAAAACCTGCACCGGCTGCCCGGTATCGCGTATAAAAACCGGATCGTGCTCATCGGGGAAGAATTTCCCAATAACGTTTACGCCTTCGAGCGGGTCGGCGCGGCGCTGGGGCTGTCGGTACACACGGTTGAAAAACCCGAATCCTTTGAAAACCGGGGCGCCATCTGGAACGGACGGCTGCTGGAGGCCATAACGTCGCAAACAGCCCTGGTGCTGGCCCCGGCAGTACACTGGATTTACGGCGTATTGTTCGATCTTGACGCCGTTGGCCGGCGCTGCCGGGAAGTGGGCGCGCTATTGGCGGTAGATGCCACCCAGTCTGTCGGCGCCCGGCCGTTCGATGTACAGTCGGCGCAACCCGACGCCCTGATATGTGCCGCCTACAAATGGCTGCTCGGCCCTTATGGCGCCGGTGTGGCGTATTTCGGGCCGTTTTTCGACGACGGCGTGCCCGTGGAGGAAAGCTGGATGAACAGGGTGGAGAGCGACCAATTCGCCCGCCTCACCCGTTACGAACGCGCCTACCGGCCCAAAGCCCAACGCTATAATGCGGGCGAGTTTTCCCAGTTTGCTCAACTGCCGGTATTGGAAGAATCCCTCCGGCAACTGACCAACTGGGGCGCCGCGGAAATACAGGCGTATTGCCGGCGGCTCTGCGAAACCGCCGTGCCGGAATGGCAGTCTTTGGGTTGCCGGATGGACGAGCCGGCGCAGCGGGCGGCACATCTGTTTGGACTCAGCCTGCCGGAACATGCCGATACCGCCAGGCTATTCGGACTGCTGGCCGAACGAAAAGTGTTCGTTTCGCTGCGCGGCGGCGCCGTGCGGGTTTCGCCTAACGTATATAATGACGAAGCAGACGTGGAGGTTTTCACGAAGACGTTGCAGGAGGTT
Source organism: uncultured Bacteroidota bacterium (assembly GCA_937926185.1). Lineage (GTDB taxonomy): Bacteria > Bacteroidota > Bacteroidia > Chitinophagales > Saprospiraceae > M3007. The sequence continues at coordinate 2,054 of CALEYM010000707.1, forward strand.
TTAAATGTCTCTCGCTGATAACCGCGGCATTAGCATTTAATTTGGCATTATTGTTAAAAATTAAATTTTACCCAATAATATTTCTAATTCACCAATGCATAAAATCATCCGGAAGATTGATTTTACTTTTTCTTTTCCACATAAATATTACCTGAACGCTTTTTCGTGACAAACAATATTTTTTCAAAATTCTTTTGCGTCAAACGTTTTGCAATCAATACAAAATACCCTTTTTTTGCCGCATCCGGAAAAGGAATGTTATCATGGGCAAATCGATCAGTATCCGGCGCGGCTTTGACATTAAACTGAAAGGCGCTGCCGAAAAATCCACCTCTGAATTACCACTTTCAGATATCATCGCTGTAAAACCGGCTGATTTCCCGGCCGTTACCCCAAAACTTTTGGTGGAGCCAGGCACGGAAGTACTGGCGGGGCAATCGCTTTTTTTCGATAAAAACCGGCCTAACCTGCAC
>CALEYM010000708.1 GCA_937926185.1 uncultured Bacteroidota bacterium
GCGTCTTTAATCTGTAACGATCCAATACTGTCGCCTTATGAAAAAATGTAGCCTCCTCTTTGCCTGCTGCCTTGCCGCGGCAGTCCTTTCCGCTCAAACCCGCAAAACCTGGGGTGCTGTTTACCGCTCCGATCTACCCCGCCTCGACGGCGTACTGTCCGATACCTGCTGGCAAGCGTTGCCTTCTATCGGTGAATTTGTCACTTCCACCCCGGTGTTTGGCAAAATGCCGCAATGCCGAACCGAAGTCCGGCTTTTTTACACCGAAACGGCCCTGTATGTGGCGGCTTACTGCTATGATCCCGACGCCGGCGGTGTGCGCCGCGACGCCGGTATCCGCGACGAGGAACTGACAGGCGACTGGTTCCAGGTCAGCATCGACACCTGGAACGACGACCAGCTGAGTTTCGATTTTACGGTGACGCCCGCGGGCGTACAACATGACATCCGCGACGGCGCCAACTGGAACGCCAACTGGCAAAGCGCCGTGGCGCTACAAGCCGACGGCTGGACGCTGGAAATACGTATTCCCTACACGGCGCTGCGTTATCCAAAAAAAGCCCAACAAAACTGGGGTATACAATTCACCAGTTTCGACCGGAGCCGGGGCGAGACCTCCACCTGGAGCCCGCAGGACCCGCTGGTGCGGGACCGGGTATTGCAATTCGGCGCCCTCGGTGGCGTACAGGATATCCACCGCGAGCGCCGCCATGCGCTGGCCCTGCATACCAGTTCGCGGCTGGATGTCACGAGCGAGCCCTTGCGGGAATCTGCCTTGTCGCAGGCTGCCGGTATCGACGCGCGCCTGGGCCTGTCGGAGAGTGCCACGCTGGATTTTACCCTTCTGCCGCCCCTGACGATCTCTACGGGGTCTTCCCTGAGCCTTACCCCGGGTTCGAGCGATCACTTTGCCGGAAACGCCCTGCTGCCCGAACCGCGCCAGTTGCGGGAAGAAGAAAGCGATTTGTTCGGGCGCGGCTATCGTGCATTGTCGTTCAATCCAATCATCCATCCGCTGCAGATGACCTGGCGGCGACCGCTGATACCGGGTACGGAGTTTTTTACCGAATATTCGGAAAGCAAACTGCTCAATGCTGTAAAATTCACCGGCCGGACGAAGGGCAACTGGCGTCTGGGCGCCTATCATGCCCTGCTGGGACCAGTGAAAGCGAAAATTATCAATATCAACGATTTTGAAAACCAGGAAACGGTCCGGCTTCAAAATTTGTCCAGCTACAGTTTTGTAACCGGCGAGTATATCCTGCCCAACAACAGTTTCCTCAACTTCTCCAACGCCACCTTGCTGGCCGGCCCGAACATGCATTCCGTGTTGCCCAGCCTGGATTTTCGCCTGCGCAACCGCACAAACAACCTGGAACTGAGCGGGAACTCCACGCTGACCTACCAGGAGGCAGATACGTTAAAACAGCGGGGATACGGCTACGCCCTTACTCTTTCCCGGATCAACCGGCGCTGGGGATGGTCGCTCGGTCACCGGGCCAACAGCCGCGAGTACAACGACAATGTGTCGGCCCTTCCCTTTTTCACCGCCGACGCCCGTAATGGGTTCTCAACAGCCGAGGTAAACTACCGCGACTTCCGGCCCCGGGGCCCCTGGCTGAACCGGAGTGGCCAAGCCGGGCTTTCGGTGCGGTGGGGCGCCCGGCCCGGCGAACAAGACGTATGGACGCTGAGCGCCGGCGTAGGGGTTCTGGACAAAGGTTTCCGTGCCTTTACCGCGGGCCTCTCGCTGATCCCGCACGAACAGGTTTACCGCTACGAAAGCGGGGGCGCCGCCATTTCGCAAAAGGTTGCTCCCCGGGCAGGCATAAACCTGGCTTTCAGCACCGATGAGCGGCGCCGTTTCCGGCTGAACACCGTATTTGACGGACAGGTCGGCGTGGAAGGCAAATTCCCTTCGGTGTACCTCGCCGCAGAGCCCCTCTGGGTCATCAACCGCTGGCTCACGCTCCAATCCCGGCTTTGGACCTCCGGCCGGATGGATGAACTGATGTTGTTGCCTGCTTCCGGGCAATGGATTTTTGAACAGCACAACTTTTGGTTTGGAGGAGGGGACCTGGAACTGAGTTGGTACCCCGTACAAAACCTGCGTGTGTTTGGCTCACTGGGTGTGCACTTTAACCAATATGCCGACCGGGAAACGCTGGAACTGCTTCAAAGCGGAGACTTTGTTCCCGTAAATCACCCCCTGGCGCCTTTTCTGTATTCGTACGATGATTGGGAAGGCAGCCTGGGCCTGCAGTTCGTGATTTCGCCACTCAGCCAGATACGGCTCCGCCATCGCGTCAGTCCAAACCAGCCGACTTCTCTGGTGACGCCCATATTTTCATTCGCACCAGATTATGGCAGCCAGACGGAGTTGAATTTTATTTATACGCTCGGCGGAGGAGGGAGGGGATAGAGGGTTTATGGGGGTTTATGGGGGTTTATGGGGGTTTATGAGGGTTTATGAGGGTTTATGAGGGTTTATGGGGGTTTAGAGGGTTTAGAGGGTTTAGAGGGTTT
>CALEYM010000709.1 GCA_937926185.1 uncultured Bacteroidota bacterium
CAAACTTCGGTTGGACATTTTCAAATATTTTCGGGTAAAAATTTTCTGACATTTCCTCCACAATCTTATCAACACATGGCTGTTAGTTACCCCCTTTTGGCTAAAGCGGGCGCAAAGGTAATATGTTTTTAGAAAACTCCAACTTAAAAATATTTTTTCTGAACCTAATTTAGGTAGGCCGTATGGCATCAGGGGCGTTTTCCCTGTTTATCTGCCAGAGAAACCAGCGGGTAGTGCCCGGTTTCGGCGGGCTTCTTTTGAAGAGCATGTCCGATGGAAGCTCTTGCTCAAGCGGCCCGAGTTTATACCCGCCATAATTTTTATACAGCCGTACTTCAAGATTCCCATTCTTGTCCCGGGCAAGCACCAAAGTTGGGAACTGTTGTAATACATAACGCAGCAAATTAAACAAAATGCGCTGATTGACAAATGGCTCATACTGGGGGTTGATGTGCAAATTTTTCATCCTGGTCAGGGAGGAGGGGGGCAGGCCGGTAGCCTGGCACAAATGGGACAAACGGAGGTTTACCGGGGCACTGGACAGCAGGAACAAGGCGCGGTCAAGTACCCAGGATAATTCGCGGATGTCCGTAATCGATTGCAGGTTAACTTTTTTCATGGCGGCGTTTGATTTGGTAAAAACTGAAGCGAGTTTAGCCGCCATTAACCGGGTACACAAGAACAACCTGACAGTAATATCACATAACCTTATAACTGGTACATTTCAGGTAACAGTTGAACAAACACCTAATTATTTCAGATTTTCAACAGCTTGTCAGGTTGTCTGACCGGAAAATTATTCACTTCCGCAAGTGTTTTGTTTTAACAAATAATTGTTTATTAGTATTTTAAATATTTTAATTTAACTTATTAAATTAAAATAAATACGTTTGCCACACGGCAAACCCGTCTACAGGGGATAAAATTTGGGGAAAATACTGACGGGATGTTCTCCTTTTCTTTACCTGGCTTCAAAGAAATGTACGGCGGCTTACTTCACTTGTTGTACCCTAATTTGTGTGTAGGCTGCGACGCCGATTTGCCCGGTGGCGATTATTGTTTTTGCATCCGGTGTCTGAACCGTTTGCAGTCTACCGGTATGCATGAACACGCGGAAAACGAATTCACCGACCGGTTTTGGGGGCGGCTGCAGATCGAATCGGGCGCTGCTATGTACTATTTCAATCGGAAAAGCCCTGTGCAACGCGCACTGCACCGGTTGAAATACCAGAATCAGCCGGATGTAGGCGTTCGTATTGGCAGACGATTCGGGCAACTGCTGTCGCAGTCGCCTCATTTTGGAGGTATTCAGGCGATTATACCGGTACCATTGCACCGCCAAAAAGAACGGCAAAGGGGGTATAATCAAAGCGCGATGCTGGCTCAGGGCTTGTCCGACTCCATGCGGGTACCGGTATTGCTGAACATCCTGGTGCGCAGTACACACACCGGCTCGCAAACGCGAAAAAAAAGGATGGAGCGGTTTGAGAATGTCAGTACGGTATTTACCGTCAAACAGCCCGAAAAAATACAGGATAAACACCTTTTACTGGTTGACGACGTGCTGACTACCGGCGCAACGCTGGAAGCATGCGGGAAAGTCCTGCTGGACATCCCCGGCGCCCGGCTCAGCCTGGCTACCATCGCCATCGCCATGAAGTAAGACTCCGGCCCGACACGCTGCTGATTATGTATACACCAGACGAATACCTGATGAAGCGGATCTATCCGGCTCGCATTCAGGACAAGTTTTACCTGTCCCGTCTGCTGGATTTGCTGCTGCACACCCTCGAAGAAAGTCCGCTGCGGGTACAGCCGCGGGCCTTGAGTTACGATACCCGGATTCCGGATTCGATTTTCCGCCGCCTGCAAAACCTGCACCGCTGCCCGGAAGACGCGCCCAATATTACCGCACAGGACTACCATATTCTGTTTGCCAATATTTTATTCCGGTACCCAACGGTACGCATCTATGAGCAAGCCGACGGCAGTATTTTTTTTGAAATGTGATACCTTTAAGAATTTAAAGTGAACCGAATTTCCGGCATCTTGTTACTTTTGCGTGGAATAAGTCTAAACAAACAACTGCACTGCCATGGAAAGTGTCGTAAAAAATCCGGTCATGCTCTACACCGAGCAAACGCCCAATCCGGAAGCGCTCAAATATGTTACCAACCGCTTGTTGTATCGCGGTATCGCCGATTTTAAGGAAAAAGACCTCGCGGCAGAGTGGAGCCCGATGGCTAACTCGCTGATGGAGCTGCCCTACGTCAGAAGCGTATATTTCAACAACAATTACGTTACTATTTTGAAGGAACTCAACTACGACTGGTCGGAGATCATGCTCAAGTTGAAAGAGTTCATCAAAGATTATGTTGAAAATGGCGGCGTTGTGGTGAAAGAAGGTTTTGCCGAATATTGGGAGCAACACACCGCCCAGCAAAACGCCGGCCAGTTTGCCGGTGAAGACGGTGAAATTGCCAGAAAAGTGAAAGAACTGATCGATACCTACGTAAAGCCGGCCGTGGAAATGGACGGTGGCAATATTGAATTTAAAGCTTTCGAAAAAGGCCGTGTGTTTGTGACCATGCAAGGCTCCTGTAGCGGTTGTCCCTCTTCCACCGTTACGCTGAAAGCCGGTATCGAAGGCATGTTGAAACGTATGGTGCCGGAAGTGACGGAAGTGGTGCAGGAGATGGAGTAAAGATTACGGATTTCGGATTGTCCTAACTCTTGGTATCCCAACCTTTCTCCAAGTGACGTACCGTGCCAAGAGCCGGGTTAATCCGCAATCCGTAATCCGTAATCCGCAATCCGCAATCCGCAATCCAAATGTCTCTGATCAAAAAACTTGCCGGCGAAACGGCGATGTATGGCCTGAGCAGCATTATCGGGCGCCTGCTCAACATGTTGCTGGTGCCGTTTTACACCCGGGTGCTGGCTGATACGCATGAATACGGTGCGGTGATCGACCTGTATGCCACTTCGGCCTTCATCATGGTGTTGTTTTCCTACCGGATGGAGTCGGCTTTTTTTCGATTTGGAACACCTGTTGAAGACCGGGAAAAAACATATTCCACCGGGATGCTCTCCCTGTTGGTTACGACGGCCCTGATAGCCGGTTTGCTGTTAGTGTTTGCCCAACCGATAGCCACCGGACTAAAATATCCCGACCACCCCGAATACGTGCGCTGGTTCGCCCTTATCCTGGCTTTCGATTGCCTGGCCGAGTTGCCGTTTGCCCGCCTGCGCCTGGAACAACGGCCCCGGCGTTTTGTGGCCATTAAGTTGAGCAATATCGCCGTTAATATTGGCATGAACCTGTTTTGGCTGGTGTTCTGCCCCTGGGCTGCCGGCAAGGGTATGAATTGGGTGCATGCCGTGTGGTCGCCGGGATTGGGCGTGGGGTATATTTTTCTGTCGAATCTGCTGGCAAGTCTGGTCACGCTGCTGCTCCTCAGTCCGCAGTTCCGGATGATCCGCCGTGCCTTCGACCGGGATCTGTGGTTCAGCATGATCGGATATTCCGCGCCTTTGATCATCGTCAGTCTGGCCGGTATTGTGGATGAAATGTTCAGCCGGTCGATGCTTAAATATTTGCTACCCGGAACCACGCGGGAAAACCTCGGTCAGGTGGGGATTTTTGGCGCCAATTACAAGCTGGCGGCACTGATCACGCTTTTCACACAGGCTTACCGCTATGCAGCCGAGCCGTTTTTTTTCCGGCACGCCCAGGAAAAAGACGCCATGCGCACCCAGGCCCAGGTGACCAAGTGGTTTACCATCACCTCGGCAGCCGGCATGCTCGGCATTTTACTTTTCCTCGACCTGGTCAAATATTTTATTGCGCCCGAATACTGGAGCGGCCTGCATGTGGTACCCGTGCTGTTGGGCGCCAATCTGCTGTTGGGCGTGTACTACAATTTTTCGATCTGGTACCGGCTGAAAGACCGCACCGGACTCGGCGCCTGGATTTCCGTGGCCGGGGCGCTGATCACCATTGTGCTGAACGTGCTGGCAATCCCTCGCTACGGTTACACCGGGGCTGCCTGGGTAACCTTAATTTGTTACCTGTTTATGAGCGCGGCCACCTGGCATACCGGCCGGAAACACTACCCGGTACCCTATCAAATGGGGCGCATGGCAGCCTACGTGGCGTTGGCGCTTGGGTTGTGGGTAACCGGCGAACTGCTGGCCCCCGCTTTAAATGATTGGCCTGCCCTGTTATGGGCCATGCGCGTATTGCTGCTCGCCATGTTCTGCGCCATCGTTTACCACCTGGAGTTGAGACGCAAAAGCCTCCTCTGACTTTTACATTTTAACTTTTCATTTTGACTTTTACCCTTCTCCTGTTCCCGCACGGCTTCCCAGGAAACTTCTACCTTTGCAACTTTGGAAAAATCAGCCGGCCCGGCCGGAATTTTTTGTAATAAAACCATTGCACGATGAGTTGTAAAAGTTTCCTGTTCAGCGTTTTATTTTGTTGTACGCCCCTGCTTGTTCTTTGTCAGGTGACGGCCACTATTACGATCATTCCGCAGCCGGCCACCGCGTACGGCCGTGAGGGGGAATTTGAACTGAAGTCCGACACCCGGATTTATTTTCCGGAAGGAAAAAAGGACTGGGAAACAGCCATCCAGTATTTTATGGCCGTTGCGCAAACTTCGACGGGATATCAACTGGTAGCCCAACCGTTTAAAGGCGCCCTGCCCAGCCCGGCGGATAACGGCATTTATTTCATGCCCGACGAGGTCAATATCGCGCAGGATGAAGGATATAAACTGGATGTGAAGCCTGCCAGCATAGTCGTAACGGCGCGCACGGCGGCAGGCGCTTTTTATGCGGCGCAGAGCCTGCGGCAACTGTTTCCGCCTCAGTTCAACAGCCCCAAACCCGTGAGCGACGTAGCCTGGAAGGCGCCCTGCTGCCTGATCACCGATCAGCCACGCTTCAACTACCGGGGCATGCACCTCGATGTGGGCCGCCATTTTTTCCCGGTTACATTCGTTAAACGGTACATCGACCTTTTGGCACAACACAAATTCAACCGTTTTCACTGGCACCTCACCGAAGACCAGGGCTGGCGTATAGAGATCAAAAAATATCCTAAACTGCAAACCGTGGCCGCCTGCCGTAAAGAAACCGTGGTAGGGCACGCCAATGATTTCCCGGTTCAATACGACGGCAAAGAATACTGTGGCTATTACACCCAGGAAGAAATAAAAGAAGTGGTGGAATATGCGCGAAAACGTTTTGTTACCATCGTACCTGAAATAGAAATGCCCGGACACGCGCAGGCGGCACTTGCTGCCTATCCCGAACTGGGATGCACAGGCGGCCCATACCAGACGGCCACTACCTTCGGCGTTTTCAAGGATGTTTTTTGCGCCGGCAATGATAAAACATTTCAATTTCTGGAGGATGTGCTGGCCGAAGTGTGTCCGCTGTTTCCCGGCCAGTACGTGCATATCGGGGGCGACGAATGCCCGAAAGACCGCTGGAAAGCCTGTCCGAAGTGCCAGCAACGGCTGAAAACGGAAAACCTTAAAGACGAACACGAGTTGCAGAGCTATTTCATCCGACGCGCCGAGAAAATGCTGGCCAAACACGGCAAAAGACTCATCGGTTGGGATGAGATACTGGAAGGCGGGCTGGCGCCCACGGCCACCGTGATGAGCTGGCGCGGGGTTGAAGGAGGGATAGCTGCCGCCAAAGCCGGGCACTACGCCATTATGACGCCCACATCGCACTGTTATTTTGATTATTACCAGGGCGACCCCTCCGGCGAGCCCCTCGCCATAGGGGGCTTTCTTGGCCTGGATAAAGTGTATAACTACGAGCCCGTACCCGCCGAACTCAACGAAGAAGAAGCCCGCCGAATACTCGGCGCACAGGGTAATGTGTGGACGGAATACATGAAAACGCCGGAGTCCGTGGAGTATATGGCGTTTCCGCGTGCCTTCGCCCTGTCGGAGGTGTTGTGGACGCCGAAGAATAAAAAAAACTGGGACGATTTTTTACGCCGGCTCAAAGCCCATTTCGACCGGCTGAATACGCAGGGCGTAAATTATTCCAGGAGCTACTTCGACATTCGCTCCAGTTTCAGCGGCGGCTACGTGTTGCTGTCCTGCCCCGACCGTACGATGCAAATCAAATATAGCACCGACGGAACCGAACCCAGGGTAGACGGAAGAACATATTTTTCTCCCATTTCGCTGAAAAGTACAACCACGGTGAAAGCCATGCCGGTAAAAGACAGTAAGGCG
>CALEYM010000710.1 GCA_937926185.1 uncultured Bacteroidota bacterium
GCTTTTGATTTTTTTCGCACAAAAGCGACGCCGCAAACAGACGACGATACCTTAAACAAGCAGGAAAAATGGTTCTACCGGGTCACTTTGGGCTGGATGGGGCCTTTCTGGGCTACCGTGGTGGCGGTGGAGGTTATGGACCTGGCTTTTTCCCTCGACAATGTATTTGCCGCCGTCGCTTTTACCGATAATATTTATCTGATCTGTACCGGCGTGTTTATCGGCATCCTGGCCATGCGTTTTGTAGCGCAATGGTTCGTACGTTTGCTGGAATCCTATCCTTTTTTAGAATACAGCGCATTTATCGTCATCGGAATACTGGGTTTAAAACTGTTGATGGCCTTACCCTGTCATTTTTACCACGACGAACCCTGGGCCAGGTTTGTCGAAAGTGAAACGGCCGACATGATCGTTTCGGTGGTCACCGCCGGCTTTTTCTTTGTTCCGTTACTGCTGTCGCGTCTGATCAACTGGCCAAAAAGGAGATAAAATGGTTCATTTTACCCGTCATATCTTATCCAACGGTCTGCACGTACTGGTGCATGAAGATGAAAGCACGCCTTTGGTGGCGGTGAATGTGTTGTATTTTGTCGGTTCGCGCGACGAACGGCCCGACAAAACGGGTTTTGCGCACTTGTTCGAGCACCTGATGTTTGCCGGCAGCCGGAATGCGCCCGATTTCGACGAGCCGCTTCAGCAGGCCGGTGGAGAAAACAATGCTTTTACCACGAACGATTACACCACGTTTTATGAAATTTTGCCCGCTGAAAATCTCGAAACGGCGCTTTGGCTCGAAAGCGACCGCATGCTTGCGCTGAATGTCAACAAAAAGGCACTAAGCGTACAGCAACGGGTGGTGGTGGAAGAATTTAAAGAAACCTGTCTGAACGAACCGTACGGCGACTCCTGGCATCATCTGTCAGAACTGATGTTCAAAGTGCATCCGTACCGCTGGCCGGTGATTGGTTTGGCGCCGGATCATGTGGCGAATGCCACGGCCGATGATGTGCGTCATTTTTACCGGCAATGGTACTGTCCCAATAACGCCGTGCTGAGTATCGCCGGCAACGTGCGCACCGGGGAAGCGCTGCAACTGGCAGAAAAATGGTTTGGCAACATCCCGCCCGGCGAGGCGCCGGCCCGCCTGCTTCCCGCCGAGCCGCCTCAGACGGCGCCGCAATTCCGGACCATACATGCCGACGTGCCGGTGCCTGCCATATTCCTGGCCTTCCGTACGCCCGCGCGGCTGCACCCCGATTTTTATGCCGTTGATTTGCTCACCGACATCCTGGCGCAGGGCCAATCTTCCCGCCTGTACCGCCGGCTGGTGCGGGAAAAACAAGTGTTTTCGCAAATTGACGCTTACGTAACGGCCAACATCGATCCCGGTCTGCTGGTGATCGACGGCAAACCGGCGGATGGCGTTTCTACGGACGACGCACTGGCAGCCTTGTGGCACGAACTCGAACAACTCAGGCAAACCCCCATCGACGCCCGTGAACTGGCCAAAATCCAGCACCGTTTTGAAAGTACCGTCGTTTTTTCTGAGACCAGCGTGTTGAACAAAGCCCAGAACCTCGGTTTTTATGAAATTTTGAAAAACGCCGAATGGATGAACGAGGAAGTAGCCACTTATCTGGCGGTAACGCCGTCAGACCTGCATCGCACGGCGCAGGTTTTTTTTGATCCTGATAATTCGGCAACGCTGGTGTATTTGCCTAAATAGGCGTTCAAAATAAAATCCGCAGGAAATAAAACAGCACGGCCGACAACAGGAACGACACCGGCAGCGTCAGCAACCAGGCCAGGGCGATGTTGGTAATTGTTTTTTTCTGTAAATTCTGTACGCCGCCCGAAGCCACCATCGTGCCGGCAATGCCCGACGACAGCACGTGCGTGGTGCTGACCGGCAGCCCAAATGCCGTGCTGACGCCAATAGTGGCGGCCGCGCAAATCTCGGCGCTGGCGCCCTGGGCATAACTGAGGTGCGTTTTGCCGATTTTTTCGCCGATAGTGACCACGATGCGTTTCCAGCCGATCATGGTGCCGACGCCCAGACAAATGGAGATCAGGAAGATCGCCCAAAGCGGCGCGAATTCATACGATTTTTTCAAGGTATGTACGGCCTGTTTTACATCGTGTACGGCCGGCCGGGGTATCAGTCCGATCTTCAGGTCGGCTTCCACGTTTTTGACCAGGGATTGTACTTCTCTGCGCAGGGCAAACAGCTGCTGTTTGTCCTGTTTATTGAGGGAGTCCAGGGTGGCGGCAGTCCGGCCTGCCTGGCCGGCCAGCGCGCGGATATGATCCGTGTATTCGCCGGCATCCGATTGCAACAGTTTTGTTTCTATTTGCCGGGCGGCGTTGCCGAACTCGCCGGCGGGTATGGCGTGATTGAGAGAAAATTGCAGGGGCATAAAAGCGATCAGCACCACCAGCAGCAGGCCCACGCCTTTTTGGCCGTCGTTGGAACCGTGGAAAAAGCTCACCAGTGTACAGGTGGTCACGAGGATGGCGCGAATCCAGGTGGGCGGCGGTTTTTTCGACTCGGGCTCATCGAATATCTTTTTCCTTTTTTTAACGCTCACCCGCAGTACGAACATCAGCAAAATAGCCAGGCTGAAGCCGAAAAGCGGGGATACGAGCAGAGAAATGCCGATATCGCCGGCTTTGATCCAGTTTGGTCCGGCGCCCCCATGTATCGACCAGAAGGCAAATCCCCCACCCAAAAGGGCCCCAATCAGCGTGTGTGAACTGGAACAGGGAATGCCGTAGTACCAGGTGCCAAGGTTCCAACTGATCGCGGCAAGCAGAATAGCCAGTACAAGCGATATGTTTTCGCCCAGCGGCTGCAGCATCAGGTCGTTCAGCGGGATCAATTTGACGATACCCATGGCCACTGCTATCCCGCCCAGAATCACCCCCAGAAAGTTCCAGAAACCCGACCAGACCACCGCTACCATCGGTTTCAGCGAATTGGTGTAAATGACCGTGGCTACCGCGTTGGCCGTGTCGTGAAAACCATTGATGGCTTCGAACAAACAGACTGCCAACAGACAGATTACCAGTAAAATAGATGCGGAAGCGGTGAGTTCGCTGATAAAACCCAGGAGCATGGTTGCGATTTACGATTTACGACTTACGACTTGCGACTTGCGACTTGCGACTTGCGACGCATCTGGTAAGGAGTTGTTGGTCGCTTTCATAAGTCGTTGATTTTGGAAGTTTGAAGCGGGGGCATCGAACGGCCGCAAAGGTACGCTGGGGAATGCCGGGGAGGAAGCGGCAATGTTAAGTTAGTGTTAAGTTTTGGGAGGCGTTTTCTAAGCATAAAATTATGAGAGGCCGATACAAATCACTTTAAGCAATAATTTCAGACATCCATTTCGATGACGCTTTACCAATACTTTCGCCCCGCCTTTTCCAAACTAATTCCTGTTTTATGAAAAAACTGCATAAACACTCCTGGGCGGAACCCTATAAGATCAAAATGGTGGAACTGCTCCGGATGACCACCCGCGCACAGCGCCTGAAAGCTATCAAAGAAGCCGGATTCAATACTTTCTTACTGCGTTCCGAAGACGTGTACATCGACCTGCTGACCGACAGCGGCACCTCCGCCATGAGCGACCGACAATGGGCGGGCATGATGCTCGGCGACGAAGCCTACGCCGGCAGCCGCAACTTCTATCACCTGGAAAGCGCCGTGCAGGAGTGTTATGGCTACAAATACCTCATTCCCACCCACCAGGGACGGGGGGCAGAACACATCCTGTCGAAAATCATGATCAAACCGGGCGACGTTGTGCCCGGTAATATGTATTTCACCACCACGCGCCTGCATCAGGAACTGGCCGGCGCCACTTTCGTGGACGTGATCATCGACGAGGCGCACGACCCACTGAATGAGCATCCTTTTAAAGGCAATGTGGATTTGAACAAACTGGAAAAAGTAGTGCGCGAACATGGCGCTAAAAAAATACCTTACATCAGCATCGCCACCAGCGTGAACATGGCCGGCGGGCAGCCCATCAGCATGGCCAACCTGCGCGAATTGCGCGCCTTCACCGCTCAACACGGCATTAAAATTATCCACGATATGACCCGCGTGGCTGAAAATGCCTGGTTTATCAAACAACGCGAAGCCGGCTATGCCCACAAACACATCCGGGATATTGTCAAAGAAATTTGTTCCTATACCGACGGCGCCACTATGAGCGCCAAAAAGGACGCCCTGGTGAATATCGGCGGTTTTTTGGCCATCAATGACTGGGACGTTTTCGAGGAGGCCCGCAATATGGTGGTGGTGTATGAGGGCTTGCACACTTACGGCGGCCTGGCCGGCCGCGACATGGAAGCCATGGCCATCGGCATCCGGGAAAGCCTCGACGACAACCACATTCACGCCCGCGTGGGCCAGGTGGAGTACCTGGGCCACCTGATGGAAAGTTATGAAATACCCATCGTACGACCCATTGGCGGACACGGCATTTTCGTGGACGCCAAACGTTTCCTGCCCCATCTGACCCAGGATCAGTATCCTGCCCAAACCTTGGCCGCTGAGATTTTTCTTGATTCCGGCGTGCGCACCATGGAACGCGGCGTTGTATCGGCCGGTCGCAAAGCCAACGGCGAAAACTACTATCCGAAGCTGGAGTTGGTCCGTTTCACGATTCCGCGCCGGGTGTATACCCAGGCGCACATGGACGTGATCGCTGAATCCACGCTGAATGTGCTGCGGCGCGCCAAACGCATCAAGGGCTTAAAGATGGTGTACGAGCCGAAGTATTTGCGGTTTTTCCAGGCAAGGTTCGACCGCCTGTAGGGGCCGGTGGATGGTTGTCTTCCGGATCAGTTTGTTGTACGGATCGATGCCGGCGCGCAGCAGATTTGCGTTTGGAAATACATGCTAAACCAAAGAAGATAATTTTTTGGAGGTGTCACCGCGCCTTTGTCGCGATGACACCTCCCGGTTAACGCGCGAAATCTGTCATTTTTTGCTGCCTCCGAAGCGGTAACCGATACCCAACTTGCCTTGTATCATCAGTTCGGTCCAGTCCACGTCCTGGCGATCGCCGCCATTTTCCTCGTATTTGTTGTTGTCCACCAAAGCGCGGCCGGCGCCGAATCCGATGTCGAACACGAATCCGCCCTTCGAAACGGCTTTGTAGCCTATGCCGAAGCCTAAGCCGAAGCGGTTGGATGTGAAGTCGGCATAATCAGAGCCGTCGTCGTAGTTCCACTGCCGGTTAACGTAACGCAAAAAAGCATCCACGTAGAAGCGGTCGGCGCCGTTTTTGGGGCTGAAATAGTACTTGCCCACGATATTGACCGGGATATTCGTGCCTTTGATCTCATCGATCTTGTTGGTGCCGAATCCCACGGCCGCTTCTATACTGAATTGATCGGAGAGCGCAAAATCGGCGCCCACGCTCAGGTCGCCAAACAACAGGCCTACGGGGTTGACCGAGACATCGACCTGGGCCCTGGCCGATTGGGTGAAAGAACACAGGAAAGCCACGGCGACCAGTGCCATCATTGAACGGTTTCTCATACAGTTGAATGTTTGTGTTGTAAAATGTTGAGTGTACAGAATGTTTGGAAAGAGACGGGGTAAACCTGTATAAGGTGACAGGCCGGGAAGTGAAATAAAAGTTAAAACAGGGCAGCTGTTCAATGTCCGCACACGCAGCGCGCTTCCTGACAAGTGTGCGTCATGCCGGCGCCGTTGATTTGGCTTCCCGGTAGTTCGAACCAGAATTTGCCGCGTTTGCGGTCGTAGTTGCCCGTTTCGTTCATGGTTTCAGCGTCGTACAGGCGGCCGTTTACCATGACGTAGCGGATACTTTCGGTGTTGCGGATATTGGCCAGCGGACTTTTATCCAGCACGATCAGGTCGGCCAGTTTGCCGGGCGCCAGGGAGCCGATCTCTTTGTCCATGCCGATGTATCGGGCGCCGTTGATGGTGGCGCATTTCAACGCTTGCAGGTTCGACATGCCGCCCTGTGCGAGCATCCAGAGTTCCCAATGGGCGCCCAGGCCCTGCAATTGTCCGTGCGAGCCGAGGTTAATGTTAATGCCGGCGTCCTGCATTTTTTTCAATTGCCGGCTCACCAGGATGTGCCCGTTTTGGTATTCCTCTTCCGGGATCATTTCGCGGTGGCGGCTGCGCTCGTCGAGCACGTGCCTGGGGGTAAAGTTGAGCAGGCGTTTGTTTTTCCAAACCTCGCTGTGCTGATACCAGTAGTATTCGCCGCTCACGGCGCCGTAGCACACGATGAGCGTGGGCGTATTGTGGGCTTTGGTTTTGCCCCAGAGTTTCAGCACGTCGTCGTAGATGGTCGCCACGGGCAGGTTGTGCTCCACGCCGGTGTGTCCGTCCACCACCTGCGACAGGTTATGGTAAAAGAAGGAACCGCCTTCGGGCACCACTTCCATTTGCAGTTCGCGGGCGGCGGCGATCACCTGCTGGCGCTGATCGCGGCGGGGCTGGTTGTAACTTTTCACGGAAAAGGCGCCCCAGGCCTTGGTGCGGCGCAGGGTACTGCGGGCGTCGTCGAGGCTGTTGATGGGGGCTTTGAAGTCGCCCTCGGCGCCGTACAGGATGGTGCCGGTGCTGTACAGGCGCGGGCCCGTCATGCGACCGGCGCGCAGCATTTCCGCGTTGGAAAAGGCCATTTCGGAATTCACGGAGGGGTCGTGCATGGTAGTTACGCCGAAGGCCAGGTTGGCGTAGTATTCCCATTGTTTCTGCGGATTCAGGCCGAAACGGAAGTTGCCGGAGTGGCTGTGCACATCCACAAAACCGGGCATAATCGTTTTGTTTTTACAGTCGATCAGTTTGACATTGGTTGTGGGCAGTTTAAAGTTGCGCCGGTAGTCCTGGCGGGCGCCAACGAACGCGATTTTGTTGTTTTGAACGACCAATACGCCGTTTTCGATCACCTGGTCGCCTTCCATGGTAATGATGCGGCCATTTTCAAATACGAGCGTTCCTTCGGGCGCGTCGCTTTTCAACGTAAGACCGATCTTTTGTCCGGTTTCAGGCAGGGCAGGCAGGCTGTCGGGGGCGCCGGGAAGGAAGGAGAAGCGTTGGGCAAGGTCGATGGTGAAATACTCGTCGCCGAGGGTGTAGTGTACTTTTTTACTGTCGCCGCTCCAGTGCAGGTTGTAGCCCGCGTCGCGGGAAATCTGGCTGACCGGGATGGCCTTGGTCTCGGCGCCCAGGTCGATGGTTTGGCCGGGCAGGGGCATGGCGCACACGTAGGCTTTGTGCAATTCGGTGAAAGCCAGCCACTGACCGTCGGGTGAGGGCGCCCATTGGTTGATGTATTTGCTTTTGAAGAGCACTTTGCGGTCCTGACCGTTCAGGTCAAAAGAGATCAGGGATTTTTCCGGCCCGCCGAACAGGTAACCCCCCGTATTGACCAAAATCCGTTTCCCGTCGGGCGTAAAGCGCGGGTTTTCACCTTCGGCGACGATAAAACGGCTGTTGCCGGTTGCCGGATCGAGCAGGTAGATGCCGGGTTTGTCGGTCATGCCGGGGCCGAGCTCGTCGTCGCCATTCTGGAGGCGATACACGATCTGTTTTCCGTCGGGAGAAAATTTTGGGGTCCGGTAAATGCCTTTGGCCGTCGATAAACGCCGGGGTTGGGCGCCGCCCGACAGCTCCAGTTGATAAATAGCGCCTTTTTCCACGTCATCCCAGGCAGTGTAAATCAACTGGCGGCCATCGTCAGAAAACGCGGGTTCGAACTCCAGATGCGGACTATCGGAAAGTGGATCAATTTTTCCGGTACCGAGGTCCTTTTTATACAACTTGCCGGCAGCGTTGAAAACCAGGAGTTTGCCGTCGGGGCTGGTTGTTGCGTGCCGAATGGCCTTTGCGGTGAATTCCGGTTCAAAAACCTTGTTTTCAAAACGCAGGGTTTCCCCCACTTTGGTTTTGACGGCACAGGTAAAAGGGATGTCGTCCGCGGTTACCACCGGCTTGTCAGCGGGCGTGTTGCGATCATCCGGGGCGATGTTGGTCCAGTGGAAGGAAATCCGTTTGATCTTGCCGCCGGCCCAGATAAAAATGTTCGACATTTTTCCGGCCCGGGTTTGCTGGTCTGGCCCCCAGGCAAAGCCCGGATAAATACCGAAGATCGTCCAGGCCTCCTGCTGGTCTTTATCGAGGCCGTCGTAGAGGGGGTACTCCAGTCCGGTGGACAGCTGGTGCAGGAACAGTGTGGTTTTAGTATCCACGCGGCGCACAAAGGCCAGCCATTCGCCGTCGGGGCTGATCTGCGGGCGGAAGGCGCCGCCCGAGCCGCCGGTGACGTTTTCTACTTTGCCTTCCTGCCGGTCGTAGCGTCGGATGGCGAAGATTTGTTTCAGGGGGTCTTTGTTGTATTGGAAAAAGCCGCCGGGATAGAGGTCTTCGCTGAAATAGACGTAGCGTCCGTCAGGACTGACGGAGGGCTCATTGACGTCCTGCTGGTCATTTTTGCGTTTGGTGAGTTGCAGGCCTTCGCCGCCGGACAGGTGGTACAGCCACATTTCGCCGGCGCCGAGTGAGCGGGTGCTGGTGAAATGTTTGCGGGCCACGAAATACTGGCCGCCGGGCATCCAGCAGGGGTTGTTGAGCAGGCGAAAGTTCTCTTTGGTTACCTGCCGCGCTTTTGAGCCGTCGGCGTTCATTACCCAGATGTTGTCGCCGCCGCCGGCGTCGCTGGTAAAAAGAATTTGGGCGCCGTCGGGCGAAAAGCGCGGCTGTACTTCCCAGGGCAGCCCGGCGCGGATACAGGTGGCCTGGCCGCCTGTGACGGGCATGGTGTAAATGTCGCCCAGTAAATCGAAGGCAATGATTTTACCGTCGGGGCTCAGGTCGAGGTTCACCCAGGTGCCCTGGTCGACCGTGAATTCAACGTCGGAAAAAGGGATGCCTTCGGGATTGGAGACGTCCCACTTTTTTTTGTCGGCCTGGGCGAATATTAAATTTCCTGCCAGCAGCAGGCAACAGAGCGAAGGTATTATGCGCATATCGGATTCAATTTTTGCGCATAAATACGATTTTTATCAAAAACCGGTCGCACTTCCCAATCGAACGGGCGTTCCGCAGTTCAACAATTATGGAAGTTGTATGTTTGACTTTCGAAAACGCGACAGTCTGACAGGATTGTTCGCCTTTAGGTTCAGAAATTATCAGGATATTCAAGTTACATGGCAATATTTTATTTTCTCGCCGGCCATTGGTTCGCCGGTATTTTTTTCCAGACTTTTTTTCACCACCGTTACGCCTCACACAAGATGTTCACGATGCATATCGTGTGGGAGCGGATTTTTCACTTTGTCACCTATCTCTCTCAGGGCTCTTCCTATCTGGTACCCCGGGCTTATGCCATCATGCACCGGATGCACCACGCATTTTCGGATACCAAACAGGATCCACATTCCCCCGTCTTTTATAAAGATGTTTTTTCCATGATGTGGAACACCGCCAAAATATTCAAAGGGTTGATCGCCGACACTTCTGCCATTTCCAGTAAATTCCTGGGCAATTATCCCACCTGGAACTGGCTGGACAAGTTCGGGAACTCATGGGTTTCCCGGCTGTTATGGGGCAGCTCCTATATCATATTCTATGTGTTTTTTGCCACCGAGTGGTGGATGTACCTGTTGCTTCCCCTGCACTTCCTCATGGGCCCCCTGCATGGCGCCATCGTCAATTGGTGCGGGCATAAATATGGTTATCAGAATTACGACAACGACGATCATTCCCGCAACACGCTGCCTTTCGACTTTCTATTGCTGGGCGAGTTGTTTCAAAACAACCACCACAAACACCCGAATTCGCCGAATTTTGCCGTAAAACCCTGGGAATTTGATCCGATGTATCCCGTTTTACGGATCATGCATACGGCGGGAGTAATCAACCTGAGGAGAAGATAAACTCATCTTGTTCTTTATCCACCTTCTTCCCAATCAAAGGACCTTTCCACGGCCTTGTGCCACATCATGTACAGGAAACTGCGCTGCTCCTCTTCCATGCGCGGTTCCCAGGTTTTGTCGACGCCCCAGTTGCGCTTCAGGTCGTCGAAGCCTGACCAGTATCCCACGGCCATGCCGGCGGCGTAGGCGGCGCCGAGGGCGGTGGTTTCGATCATTTTGGGCCGGATGACCGGCACGTTCAGGATGTCGGCCTGGAACTGCATGAGCAATTCATTGACGACCATGCCGCCGTCGACCCGCAGGGAAGCTAATTGAATGCCGGAATCTCTTCGCATGGCGTCGAGCACTTCTTTGGTCTGGAAAGCGGTCGCTTCCAGTACGGCCCTGGCGATGTGGCCTTTGTTGACATAGCGCGTGAGGCCGGCGATCACGCCGCGGGCGTCCGATTTCCAGTAGGGCGCATAGAGGCCGGAAAAGGCCGGCACGAAGTAGGCGCCGCCGTTGTCGTCCACCGTTCGGGCCAGGGCTTCGATCTCGTTGCTGTGCCGGATCAGGCCGAGGTTGTCGCGCAGCCATTGTACCAGCGCGCCGGCGATGGCCACGGAGCCTTCGAGGGCAAAATGCACGGGCGCGTTGTCGAACTGGTAAGCCACGGTGGTAAGCAGGCCGAATTGCGAGGGCACCGGTTTGTCGCCGGTATTCATGAGCATAAAGCAGCCGGTTCCGTAGGTGTTTTTGGCTTCGCCCGGCGAGAGGCAAACCTGACCGAGCAGGGCTGCCTGCTGGTCGCCGAGGTCGCCGGCCAGGGGAATGCCGCGCAGCGGCTCGGCTGTGATGATGCCGTACACCCGGCTGCTGGGCACGATATCGGGCAGCATGTTTTTGGGGATGTCGAAGCGGCGCAATACCTCGTCGTCCCATTGTACGCTGTAAATATTCATCAATTGGGTGCGGGAGGCGTTGGTCACGTCGGTGATGTGCAGGCCGCCGCTTGGGCCGCCCGTGAGGTGCCAGATCAGGAAGGTGTCCATATTGCCGAAGAGCGCCAGGCCATTTTCGGCGTCCTCGCGCAGGCCGTGTACGTGGTCGAGCAGCCAGCGCAGTTTCAGTCCGCTGAAATAGGTGGCCAGCGGCAAGCCCGTGGTGACCCGGAACCAGTCGTCTTCTTCGGTTTGCTTGTAGTGGTTTACCAGCTCGCCGGTACGGGTATCCTGCCACACGATGGCGTTGTAGTAAGGTTTGCCGGTTTTGCGGTTCCATACCACGGTGGTTTCGCGCTGGTTGGTGATGCCCGCGGCGGCGATGTCGTCGAGACCGATGTTGCCTTCGATGCGCGCCCGGGCGATCACTTCGAGCGTATTTTTCCAGATTTCCTCCGGGTTGTGT
>CALEYM010000711.1 GCA_937926185.1 uncultured Bacteroidota bacterium
AAAACCTAGTTTAAAATTTTTAGGTTTCTTTTCATTCTTGAAATTTTTACTGCTTTTCGAGTTCGGCAGAGGTGGAATTGCTTATGTCAACTATATCTTGAAAAACCTTAATTTTCATGATTACCTTTACGATAGTAAAAACGACGTAAAATTCAGGGTCAAATATAATGACTTGATTTCTATGGCTATACTTAAACACGGCTGTTATGAAGAAAATTCATTAAAACTGGCCTTAAGAATTCTTCGATATAAGCCTGGTTTATTCGTCGATGTAGGCGCAAATTTCGGACTATATGCAATCTACGCTTCTAAAATTGCCGACGTAGAAACGATAGCAATTGATGGTTTACCGGAGTCTTTTACGTTGCTGCTGGACAATATCGAATTGAACCAACTTCGAGGAAAGATTATAGCATGTAATCTTGTTCTTGCCGCCAGTAACCATTATGCGTTTTTTGGTCACCACGATCAGGGCAACTTTGGTTCTTCCAGGATAAAAGACAAACTAAACAAAAATCAGCCCCGGCAATTTGTCGTAGATACAACTACATTAGATAACTTATTGGAATTTATCCCGACTGATCAATCTTCCATTTCTCTCATAAAACTGGATATTGAAGGGCATGAATACGAAGTGTTCAAGAACAGTACGTTGTTGGAAAGATACCGGCCACCCTATATTTTGACAGAAATCCTAGAAGATAATGAAAATTCGAATAAATTAATCGATCTCTTTGTTAATAATCAATATACCCCATTTACAATTACCGGGGATAAATATAAAGTCGGAATGGTTATTCCGGAAAGCAATTTGCTTTTTTTAGATAACCTGAATCTGGACTTCCTGTGGCAAGTATATGAGCGCCCGGCCTGAACATATCCTCCTGATAACCACTACCCTACTCAGCGCCAATCCCAGACTTCTAAAAGAAGCCTGGGCGCTTGCCGGGCAGGGCTACCGGGTAACTGTGGTGTATTGCTACACAAAACGGTGGGCCTTTGAAGCCGACCGGGAAATTTTAACCCAGGCTCCCTTCAAAGCCATACTCGTAGGCGGTACGCCACACCAGAACCCTCTGCGCTGGCACTTCGGACGACTTCGCAGAAAAGTTTGCAGCTGGTTTTCGGTACTGCCCCCCTGCCGCCGGCGCATGCAGGCCCAGGCTTACGATGAAATGCTTGCCGCCGCTGTTTGCTTAGATGCAGACCTGTATATCGCCCACAATCCGGGTGCATTGGCTGTAGCAGCTCGGGCGGCAAAGAAACGCCGGATACCTTTTGCCTTTGACGCTGAAGATTTTCACCGGGGCGAATCCGTTATCGCCGGGCGAAACAGGAATATAAAAAGTTTAGAAGACCGCTACCTCCCCAACGCCTCATACATATCGGCGGCCAGTACTTTAATAGCGCATGAATATGTACGCTTATTCCCTGAAAAAAAGGTGGTTGCCATAAATAATGTCTTCTGCAGGGCGACACAACCGGCATTTCGCACCCATGATTCCGCCGATGCGTTGAAGTTATTTTGGTTTTCGCAAACCGTTGGACGCGACCGCGGTATCCAGGATGCCATTCAGGCCATGAATCTGCTTCCGGAACTCAATTTAGAACTGACGATCCTGGGGTATTGTAAAGAGGAAATCAAATCCTTTTTCCTTGGTCAGCGAAAAGTGGATAAACACAGATTGAATTTTATAGACCCGGTTCAACCCGATGCAATCTTCCGGCTCGCCTCCGGACATGACATTGGTCTGGCATTGGAGCCTGCATTTTCAAAGAACAATGACATAGCCTTATCCAACAAAATTTTCACGTATCTGCTTTCCGGCAATGCTATTTTCGCATCGGAAACCGCCATGCAAAAAAAATTCATGAAAAGTTACCCGTGCATTGGGCGTACTCACCCGGTCGGGGATGTGAAGGCGTTGGCATCAAACCTGAATTTTTATTATCTGAACCGACAGGCATTGAACGAAGCCCGTCAATCTGCCTGGAAACTGGCCAATGAGCAGCTGAACTGGGAGGAAGAACAAAAAAAACTGATTCGTTTGGTTGAGGATACCCTTGCGCGTAAAGCAATGTGAAAAACATACTCATTATCTATCCGCAGTGGCCGCCATCCAACCTGGCGGGCGTTCACCGGCCGAGGCTGATCGCTAATTTTCTGTCGGAATTTGGGTGGCGCCCAATTGTTTTAACGGTGCATGAGCAACACTATGAAGAAACGCCGGACCCGGAACTGACGAAAACCGTTTCGCCACAGGTGGAAGTGATCAAGGTTGGCGCAGGCAAAGTAGTCCGGATTGGCGGAATGCGTCTGGTAGGCGATATCGGATTACGGGGATTCATACAACTATACCGGAAAGCCCGGGAGATTATACGATCGCGTCCGGTTTCCTTCGTATGGATACCAGTTCCTTCCTTTTATACCTCTCTAATTGGTCGCGCCTTATTTGAAACAACCGGCACACCGTACGGAATCGATTATATTGATCCTTGGGTCAGCCAACTGGCGCCGCATCACCACCGGTTTTCAAAAGCCTGGTGGAGTAAAAAAATAGCAGCTGTTCTGGAACCGGTCGCGGTAAAAAAAGCGGCGTTGATTTCGGGGGTCGCGGAATCCTATTATAAAGGTGTATTGGAGAGAAACTTCGGGGCCCGGCAAATCACACATGTCGGCATGCCTTACGGGTTTGACCCGCGGGACCATGAAATCAATGTGAACGGCTTGACCGTGCCATGGGAAAATTCCGGCAGTAACCGTCCGATGATCTATGCCGGCGCTTTTTTGCCGCAATCACATCTCTTTATTAAATTGCTGTTCAATTCCGTACGGGAATTGAAAGCGAAAGGTGAGTGGCCATCCGATTGTAAACTTTTTTTTCTTGGCACTGGTCATTATGCAGGAAAAAAGATAATGGATTATGCAAATGAAAGTGGCATTGATACCCTTAGCACCGAAATCAACGCCCGCTTCCCTTATTTGCATATCTTACAATTTCTCCGTCAGGCCAGAGGTGTTATGGTTATCGGCTCCACAGAACGACACTATACCGCATCCAAGATATTCCAGGCTTTACTCTCCGGGAAACCGCTGTTTGGAATATTGCACGAAGCAAGCCCGGCCATTCAAGTATTACAATCGGCCCGGGCCGACGAATATGTTGTGCGGTATCGGGAAAATATGCCGGAAGATGAATTAAAGAACCAAATCACGGACAGGCTGAGCGCATTTTTGTCGGGTAATTTAAACTGGTCTCCCGATTTGGGCTTACTTCATCAATACTCGGCCAGGGCTTCTGCAAAGGCGCTGGTTCAGGCTATGGAAGCCGCGTTGAGCCGTTAAGATGAAAAAACTCGCCATCCTGACCACGCATCCCATCCAGTATTACGCGCCGGTTTTCCGCCTGCTTGCAGAACAGGGCAATATCGCCGTAAAAGTGTTTTACAGTTGGGGAGAAAACAGCCTGAAAAAATACGATCCGGGCTTTGGCCAGGTGATCGAATGGGATATTCCCCTGCTGGATGGCTACGACTATGAATACCTGGAAAACAGCAGTAAAAATCCCGGCACACATCACTTCCGGGGAATAGTGAACCC
>CALEYM010000712.1 GCA_937926185.1 uncultured Bacteroidota bacterium
CGCAGACGATGCGGGTTTCCTCCGGCGAAAAACCCAAAACGGGAAGGTTTTTATCTGCATACTCCGCGCTTTTCACCTCATTGTCACTACGGGCCGGGTTATAAACAACATCGTGGAAGAAAATGGCGGCGGCAACCAGGTCCGGATTTTTCAACTGTTGCCGGCGCCGGTCGAAGTGGCGGAACATTTCGGCCAAATGGTCCGGGTTGTGGTAGTGGCGGCCGCGTTTGCCGTACGCCAGGAGAACGGTTTCAAAAATCCGCTCGCTCATGTCCAAGTCATACGACCTGGAAAGGAGCATTTGTTGCCATTGTTGACGGAGCAGGGTTTGGGCGTCCATGTGGACAGGTAGTTTTTAATAACTGCAAATTCCGGGCTCAGGTCTTCAAACTTCCTGCAAGCAAACTTCAATCGCTCACTCCAGCCACTTTTTTTTGTCGGCCAGCGGTCCGAGCAGTTGCCAGCCCAAGGTAATATCCGTTTGCCCCACCGCGTAAGGCGCCACTTCATAAGGATTGTAAATAAAGCGGATACCCGCGGGTACGATACAATAATTCAGGGGCAGGGCGAGGGGTTGTTCGGGGTCGAGCAGCAGGTCTTTCAGCGTCACATTGGGCATGTCTTCTTCGTGGTCGTCCACGAACGCGCGTTCGAGCAGAGGGCGCAACGCCGCGGTGTCGGACACCAGATCGCCGAGGCGCAGGGATTCGGCGGTGGCAATATCGAACGTATTGAGCACCGTGTAATAGTAGCCGTGGGCGCCGCCGGAAAAAGTGTAGCCGTCCATTTGCAGGGAGATCAGTTTGTTCGTTTGCAGCAACACTTCACTATTCAGTTCGACCATGTACGACATGCCAATGGCGAAGTCTTCTTCGATGTTGCTTTTCATGGTGGCGTACAATTGAGCTGCCGCGGAATCCAGGGCTGCCTGAAGGGGTAATTCCCGGTTGGCGTTGACGGCCATGTAAAGCGCCATTTCAATGGAATCGTTCAGGCGTTCGGCCGCGCTGCCGCCCGAAAAGACGGGGTAACGCAGGTTGATTTCTGCGCATACCGAATCATGCAGGCATTTTTTATACTTGTACTCCTGCATGGTAAACGTCAGGGGCGTTGCAGCGGCAGCCGTTTTATCGCCGCCGCCGGCACAGGAAAAAAAGAGCGCGCAGGCGCCGAACAACGCGGTGCTAATCAGGACAGTTTTTATCATAAATTCAGACGGTTGCTACCGGGGCCGGCAGAATGCTTTTTAATTTTTCAATCACCACATCCACTTCTTCCCGCGTATTATAATGCGAGAAAGAGAACCGGATACTTTTTCTGCCGGGGTCGGCGCCGATCGCGCCCAACACATGGCTGCCCTTTTCGGCCCCGCTCGAGCAGGCGCTGCCACCGGAGGCGCTCACACCGGCAATATCGAGATTCAGGAGCAGCAGTTCGTTTTTAGGCGACGGCGGAAAGGAAACGCTCAGGACGGTGTACAGACTGTTCCCGAAGAGGTCGCCATTGAACTGAATGTCATCGAAAGACTCTTGTAAGCGTTCGGCCATGTATCTGCGGACGTCGCGGATGCGGGCCGTCCGTTCCTCCATTTCGGCGCAGGCCAGTTCGAGCGCCCTGGCCAACCCCACGATGCCGTACACGTTTTCCGTGCCGCCGCGCATGTTGCGCTCCTGCCCTCCCCCATCGATAAAGGGATGCACGGCACATTCGCCGTTGATGTAAATAAAGCCCACACCTTTGGGCCCGTGAAACTTGTGCGCCGCGCCGGCCAGAAAGTGAATGGGCGTTTTACCAACGTCGATTGGAAAATGGCCGATGGTCTGCACGGTGTCGGAGTGAAACAATGCGCCGTATTGCCGGCATAACGCCGATACGCGCTCGAGGTCGATCATGGTGCCGATCTCATTATTGGCGTGCATGAGCGACACCAGCGTTTTTTTGCCCCCACTGGCAGCCAGGGTGGTTTCCAGGGCATCCATGTCGACGCGGGCGAGGGCGTCTACCGGAAGCCACACGACTTCCACGCCGGCTTGTTTTTCCACGGTTTCGATGGTATGCAGGCCGCAATGATGCTCGACCGGGCTGCTGATGATGCGCTGCACGCCGAGGTCGCGCACGGCGCATTTGATGGCCATGTTGTTGCTTTCGGTGCCGCCGGAGGTAAAAAACACCTCGGCGGTGCTGGCGCCGATACAGCGGGCCACCGTTTTGCGGGCGTTTTCGATCAGGGCGCGCACGCTGCGTCCTTCGGCGTGAATGCTGGAGGGGTTGCCGTATTGATCGCGCAATACCGGCAGCATGGCATCGACGACTTCCGGCGAGATGGGGGTGGTGGCGGCGTTGTCGAAATAAATTCTTTGCATGATGGTTAGGCTAACGTAGTTCCTGAATATCCTGCATAATCTTCCGCGCCAGATTTTCCGCGATCACCCGCGAGGTGCTTTCGGAATAAATACGAATGATCGGTTCGGTATTGGAGGGGCGCAGGTGCACCCAGCCGCTTTCGAAGTCTATTTTCAGGCCGTCTTCGGTGTTCAGTTGTTCGTGGCGGTATTTTTCCTTCAGCGCGGCAAATATTTTGTCCAGGTTAATCTCTGGTGAACGGTCGATTTTCGTCTTGGCCATTTGGTAGTCCGGATAGGTTTTGCGGAGGGTCGAAATTTGTTTGCCCGAATGGGCCAAATGGCTCAAAAACAGGGCAATACCCACCAGCGCATCGCGGCCATAATGCAATTCCGGTAAAATAATGCCGCCGTTGCCTTCACCGCCGATAACGGCGCTCACGGCTTTCATTTTTTCCACGACGTTCACTTCACCCACCGCGGCGGCGAAATATTGGCCGCCGTATTTCGCCGTCACATCGCGCAGGGCACGGGTCGACGACAGGTTGGAAACGGTATTACCGCCGCCTTTTTTCGACAACACATAATCGGCCACCGCCACCAGCGTGTATTCCTCTCCGAACGGCTCGCCGTCTTCGCACATAAAAACCAGGCGGTCCACGTCGGGGTCGACGGCAATGCCGAGCTGCGCTTTTTGCAAGCGCACTTCGGTAGACAGTTGTCCGAGGTGTTCCTTGAGCGGTTCGGGATTGTGGGCGAAGTTTCCGGTTACCGCGCCGTTGAGCAGGATCACCTGGCAGCCCAGGGCTTCGAGCAGGGGCGGCACGGCCAGCGCGCCGGAGGAGTTGATAGCATCCACCACCACGCGGTATGCTTTAGCCTGCACAGCCGGCACATCCACCAACGGCAGCGCGAGGATTTTTTCAATATGGCGGGCAAGGTAGGAATCGTCGGTGCGCCAAGCGCCGAGTTTGTCTACCGGCGCATACATGATACCGCCCCGGGCAATCCGTCCGAGCACGGCTTCTCCGTCGGCGGCACTGATAAATTCGCCGCGGTGGTTGAGCAACTTCAGGGCATTCCATTCCTTGGGATTATGGCTGGCTGTCAGAATAATGCCCCCGCCGGCTTGCTCCAGGGGTACGGCTATTTCCACGGTGGGCGTGGTACTGAGGCCGAGATCGACCACGGAAATACCCATGCTGCGCAAAGTACTGATCACCAGGCTGCTAACGATTTCGCCGGATATCCGTCCGTCGCGACCTACCACGATTGTCGTGTTGCCGGTGGTATCCAATATCCATTGGCCGAATGCGGCCGTGCACTCCACGATGTCCTGTGGGGTAAGGTTTTCGCCCGGACGGCCTCCTATGGTGCCGCGAAAGCCGGAAATTGATTTGATGAGTGGCAAATTG
>CALEYM010000713.1 GCA_937926185.1 uncultured Bacteroidota bacterium
GATACCAAAGGGCGCATGCTGTATTTTTCGGAACAAACGATGGCAGCCGGCAATGGCGCCCTCACGCTTCCGTCCCATGCCGCGGTAACCCCCGGAGTGTATGTCTGGCGTCTAAAAGTCGGTGATACGACAAAAACAGGGCGGCTGGCGCGGTTGTAGAGCCTTGCGAATAAATGGGTTTAAGTTTAACTTGCGACATGCTTCGCGGGTTAGACACGACAGCCTCGCCTGCGAAAAACAAATGATATTTAATCAACCTGATATAGTCTCATGAACAAAAAAATACTCGCTTTCGCTTGCTTCCTTGCTTTTAATTTCTCCGGGCAAACACAGTGCCTCGTGTTCTCCGCCTGTCCCGACAGCGCACAAACACAGTGCGATCTCAGCGACAACGACGCTCAACTTTGGAACGAAAGTTACTGGAACGATCCGGTGCACAACAGCCACAACCTGCCCGAAGGCCAAGTCGACCTTTCCCTGACGGTAGCAGACACCTGCGGCGGCGGCGGCATCGCCGTTCGGTACAAACTCTACCTCGATCTCGACCAGGACGGCGCCTGGGAAACCGCGGTAAGCAGCGACGACCTGCCGGGCTATAACACCGTTTATTTTGGCAATGTCAATAACGGCAATGGCGCCGCCCGCGCCTTCGATGAACGCCCCGTGATGCCCAACCAGAAATACGGTTTTGCCTTGCAAACCACTGCTCAAGGCGACAGTCTCATTGCCCGCGTGCGCTGGGCTACGGAAGCGAATCCGGATGTTTATGTCGTTCCAGAATTACCTTATGGAGCGCATAAGATCGAGTGGACGGTAACGCAAAACGGGAACGAACAGGCGTGCGCATATTCTTTTACGGTGAAGGATTGTAAAAAGCCGGAGATAGCGTGTATTAATGATTGGTTGAGTGTGAATATCATGCCTACTAAAATGATCACCTTATGGAATACGGATTTTTTACAATACGCGGTGGATAATGTGACCCCGACAAACTATCTTCAATATGGTATCCGGAGGTCGGGCGCCGGTACAGGTTTTCCTTTGACATCCGATGGAAATCCGCAAACGAATGTAACTTTTAAATGTGGCGATCTTGGGTCACAACAAGTTGAAATCTGGGCGCGCGACAAGGCCGGGAACGCGGATTACTGCCAGGCCAGCGTACTCGTTCAGGATAATATGTTTATTTGCGGAGATCCGATTGAGCCCCGAATTTGCGTCCTCACCGCTTGCGGCGACAAACCTCTGCAAGAATATGTCATGGATATTACGGGCACTCATCCCGCTCTTCCGCCGGTTAACATGCTCGATCTGCCGGCTGTCCCCGATGCCAATGGTTGTATTCCTATATTAGGACTTCCATTCGGGGGTAACTATATGGCCACGCCTAAAAAAGACAATGATCCCCTAAACGGTGTTTCCACCTTCGACCTGGTGCTGATCAACAAACACATCCTGGGCCTGCAACCCTTCGACGCGCCGTATAAATCGCTGGCCGCCGACGCTAACAACAGCAAAACGGTCACTACCTTCGATATCGTCGAACTGCGGAAACTGATCCTCGGCATTTACACGGAATTGCCCAACAACACCTCCTGGCGATTTTACCCCGCCGATTTTGTGTTCGGGTCGCCGAATCCGTTCAGTATCCCCGTTCCGGGCAGCGATACTTTGGCGGAATTTATTACCTCTTTCAAGGCCGTGAAAGTAGGCGACGTGAATTGCAGCGCGACCTGCAACTCCGCCCAGGCGCCGCCCGGGCCACGTGGGCTGGCAGCTCTGGACCTGCCTGATATGGCACTGTCCGCCGGCCAGACGTACGAACTACCCCTGCGCGTCGCCACCGGGGCTGAATGGACAGGTTTTCAGTTTGCGGTGGAATTGGACCCTGAAGCCGCCGGGATCGAAGCGGTTGTGCCGGGCGCCTTGCCGGGGCTGGATGAAGATGCTTATGCACTAACCCGGCCCGGCCTGCTGACGGTCAGCTGGTTTGATGCGGCAGCGCGGCATTTGCCGGCAGGCGAAACCATTCTAACCTTAAAAATACGCGTCCTGAAAGACGTTGTTTTATCCGAAGTCGCGCGTTTGAACACGCAACGCATCGGCGCGGAGGCGTACATGGGCGACGGGCAGACACAGGCATTGCAGTTGTATTTTGCGAAGCAAACTGCCGGCACAGTACAGTTTTTTGCGCCCCGGCCCAATCCCACGGCCGGCGCGGCATCGTTCCCGATCCGGCTGGAACAGGCGGGCTCAGCGGAACTAACCGTATTGGATTTGTCGGGAAGCATGGTTTTTCAGCGGGTTTTTGACCTGCAAGCCGGTTTGCAGGAGTTGAGCGTGCGGGAGGAGGTGCTGCCGGTGGGCGGGGT
>CALEYM010000714.1 GCA_937926185.1 uncultured Bacteroidota bacterium
GGCCAGGCATGAACAAACCGACAATGTTCCTTCTACGGTAAGCAATCTGGAGGCCCAGGGATTTATTATTATTGACATTGTTGATGATAGCTACGCTATACCGGCAGTGATGTATATTTGAAAAGTTGGTATATCCTCGCGGCGAATCTTTCATCAAAAAACCCGCCCCTGCATTCAGGTGGCGGGTTTTTCAATAAGCCATAAATGTTCTTTTATTTCTTGCCCGAAAGATTCAGGGTTAGAAAAGTCTATCGTAAAATCTGAAACTTTTTTGTCAGCAGTCCGCTTGCGGTGCGCGCGCTGGCTACGTAAACGCCTTCCGGCAGATGACCGACACCCAATTCGGCGCGCTCCCAATGCACGGGCCCGGAGTCGTACACCTGCCTGCCTGCCAGGTCGAAAATCGAAAGATTTTCTATGAATTCGTCGCCGTTCAGGTGGATTTGCAGCAAATCCCGCGCTGGTGAAGGATATACAAAGAAATCGTTTTCCGATACGCCTTGTTTTTGGTGCAAACGCAGCGGTATGTTGATCGTAAAACTTTCGCCGGCACTCATCGAACCGTCTGCCCACATAGCGGTGGGCGCATCAAAGGAGAGTGTGAAGTAGGGCGAGGCCCCTAATTTACCGCCGTCAATAATATCAATGATAATAAAGTCGAATTTGCCAATTACTCCGAATCCATTACTTGCCACGCCGTTTGTACGGGTAAAGGCCGATTCCATCCGACCCTGTTTCGGGGTTTTATACATCCAAAGGTCGGGGGAGTTCCGGTTGAGCCAGGAGCCGTTGTAATACTGCATCCGGAAGGCTGAATCGACGATTTGCGGACTCAACTGGACGTCAAATGTAAAACCGTAAAGGTTGGTTACCGGTTGATCGGTGCTGCCGAGAGCGACTTCCACTTCCACCAGGTCGCCCACACCGGGGTTTGGCGTGAGTAGATTCAGAAAAAAGGGCAATCCTTTCGAGGTGGGCTGCAGGTACGGCGTCAGGTTGTGCGTTTGACCGTAAAAAAATCCGATGGCCAGCGTGTCTTCCACATTGAGCGCCCCATTGCCGTCGGCATCGGCGTATTTCAGATCGGGGAAGTTGCCGGCAAAAGGGTTGTTCCAGTTAGGCGCGTGCTGACCGTACCACTCCAGGGAAGCATTGTTCCGGGAGGGGCCGCCAACGCCCATAAAATAGCCGAGTGGCAAAATATCTTTATTATTGACTACGCCGTCGTTGTTGACGTCGCCGGGCCAGGCACAGCCGGCAATGCAATAAGGGGGTTGGGCCGAGGCGACGTTCACCACGTCCATCGTGATTTTGACGGATTGACACTGACCGTTGGCCGTCACGCAATAATTCATCTCAAACTCGTCGTTGCCCACATAGTTGGCATCGGGCGCGTACACCAGCAGGTTGTTGCCCGAAACGGTTTGGCCATTCAGGGTCAGGGTATTAAAACCCGGGTAAAACGTACAGACGCCATGATCCGGCTGATCGGTTATGTTAAAACTGAATCCGCTGAAAGGGATGTCGTATTCAATGACGAAAGGGGTGCTTTTTGGGGTGGTCATTTCGAACAAACCGGCCGAGGGATTCATGTTCCCGACCACCACCCGAACCGTGGCGATCTCCAGGTCCGGCACGAACATGTTGCCGATTTTGTATTGAAAAGTCGCTACGCCGGTGAAATTGGGGTTGGGGGTAAACGTGACATTGCCATTACCGGCGGTGCCGGAAATTGAACCCGGAAAATTGTTCGGCACTACCCAACTCTTAACCAACAGGTTGCCGATATCGTTGTCGCGCACATTGAACGTGACCGGCGTGCCTTTAGGGGTAAAGGCCAGGTCGTCCATGGCCATCGTATTTTGGGCCGGCGTGTTCAGCACATGCACGGCAACGGTTTTGTAAGCGGTTTGGCCGTATTCACTGGTCGACAGAATAAACTGGTCGGTTCCCGTAAAATTGAGCAAAGGCGTATAGCGGAACGAGTGGCCGTTCAGCATCTGAACGTTGCCATTTGCAGGCGCCTGAAACACGCTGTAACCACTATGCGTCAGCGGCATCAGTACGCCCGTGTTTTTCGCCGCTGCCATATCGAGCGTATCATTGACGGGGTTGCCGTTGTTCACTCCCACCGTGTACTGGCCTGTTTTGCAGGCGCCCGCGGCGTCGCAAACGACGTAATTGGCGTGCCCGATACCGCTAAAACCGGGCGCAGGCGTAAAACGGATCGAGTTTCCCCCGGTAATGACCGCCGTGCCGTTATTCACCAACGGCAGCGCGCTCAGGGTCAATGGCCCGTTCGGGCTGTTGTCGTTGGCCAGTACGTTTGTGGTGACAGGCGTTCCGGCCGCGGTAACGGCGAAATCACTCTGAACGTTCAAAACCGAAGGGTAAACCGAAACCTTGTAACCGCGGTACACCAAAAACGGATAAGAGCCCTGGTAATTCAATTCAACCGTAAAAGTATCCACCCCGACGAATCCGGGGTCGGGCGTGTACTTGATCGCAAAAATATAGGGATTGCCGGAACCGCCC
Source organism: uncultured Bacteroidota bacterium (assembly GCA_937926185.1). Lineage (GTDB taxonomy): Bacteria > Bacteroidota > Bacteroidia > Chitinophagales > Saprospiraceae > M3007. Next base: position 2,536 of record CALEYM010000714.1, read on the forward strand.
GATTGAAGCAAATCGATGTCCACATCGCCGTGTTGTGCAACCGGACTGACCACGTAAATACTGAGATTCTGGCCCGTCACCGTATCTGCCACGAGCGTGTTGGCCGCGGTGACCAGGTTCTTATAGGGGCCGGCAGACTGGGCCTGGGCTCCAACAACGGGCATAATAACCAGCAGCAAAAACCTGATGGGTGGGAGGCGAAAAAACACATTCATGGCTACGGTATTAAAAGTAAGTTCAAAATTATAAACTCTGCTTTAAAATACAAAAGACATAAAAAAAGATTTTGTATTTTGTGAAGTTAACATTTGGGGGTTTG
>CALEYM010000715.1 GCA_937926185.1 uncultured Bacteroidota bacterium
TCCTTGCTAAGCTCACAATATGAAAAAGTTTTGCTTGTTGCCTTATTCCTTTTATTGAGCTCCAATGTTTGTCTGCAATATCGCAAGGGTTAAGCATTATAACTTTTTCAATTTCAAAATTCTCAAACGCCTTGTCAAAATTGCCTGATTTAAGAATATGTTCCACAATTTGCGAATTTGAATTCTGGCTAAATGCAATTAGATGAGAAAATATCCTTAAAATTTCGTTATTATTAAGTACGGGTGAAACACTCTTATTCTGTCGTCTATTTTTTTCTTCACCAAATATTGGCTCAATTTTGAAACGGTCAACTTTCTCAATAATGTTGTCAATTTTGTCAAATATTTTTTCCTTTTCGATCATTTTGTTTTGTTTATGCGTATATTCTTGGATTTGCCACGAACTACTGTTACCCCTCACCACCAACTTACGGGAACACCCCGTCCGCCGCGGGTTGCCGGTAGTTGCACTTAGTTAAGCAATTTACGGCAATCCGTTTGTAAACGAAGTTCGGTGATTTCGTTGAATATCAGGTAGTTTTCCGGTTAAAAATTTCTAAAGTGGTTTAATGTGGTAAAGTAGTGTTATGGGTTTTATTATACCATGCAACCCCGGGGCGCCACACCTTTCTTTATCCAAAACAATCGGCCATGATAAAATTTTCCTTTCTCCTCAGTTGTTGCCTCCTCCTCCTTTCCAATGTTCAGGCCCAAACCGCCCGCTCCGCCGCCGATTGGCAGGCCGATCTGCGTTTCCTCCGGAATACGGTACACAAGGACTACCCTTTCCTCTTCAAAAAAATCACCGCGGAACAGTTCGATGCGTCGGTGGACGAATTGCACGGGGCGATTCCCAAATTGCAGGAACACGAAGTCGCCGCCGGATTGGCGCGTATCGTTTCCTCCTTTCAGTACGGCCATACGGCGGTCGGCTTCCGGGGCGGGCCGGTGAAATACCATCAGTTACCACTCAACTTATACCACTTTAGCGACGGGGTGTACGTTCAAGGCGTGCATAAGGACTATGCGCAGGCCCTGGGCGCCCGGGTGCTCAAAATTGAAGGCGTTCCGGTGCAAACAGCGCTTGCCGCCATTCGTCCGGTGGTACCCGCCGAAAACGATCAGTACTTCAAGGCCTACGGATTGACTTTCCTGTGTATTCCCGAAGTACTGCACGCACAGGCAGTGATCAAAACGTTGAAAAATACGGTCACGCTTACGCTGGAGCAGGACGGTAAATCCTTCGAGCAAAGCTTCAACGCCCTGGAACCCGGGCAAATGCCCAACCGCGAATACGGCTTCGTCGACCAGGCGGGCGATTGGCTGGATGCCCGCGACCAGAGTCAGACCCCGCTTTATCTGAAAAATCTGGACAAGATTTACTTTTTCGAATACCTCCCGGAGCAAAAGGCCGTGTACGTCCGGCACAGCCAGATACAGGACGATCCCGCGGAAGCCATTCCGGCCTTTTACGAACGGGTATTTGATTTCATTGATAAAAATGACGTGGAGCGCCTGATACTGGATGTGCGCCTCAACGGCGGCGGCAACAACTACAAAAACAAACCCATCGTGACCGGCCTTATCCGCTGCGACAAGGTCAACCAACCCGGCAAACTGTTTGTGATCATCGGCCGGCGCACTTTCTCTGCCTGCCAGAACTTAGTGAACGAACTGGATAATTACACCAACGCCATCTTTGTCGGCGAACCGACGGCCGAAAACATCAACTTTTACGGCGACAACCGCCGGGTGGAACTGCCGAACAGCAAAATCCCGGTCTACCTGTCCTTCGCCTGGTGGCAGGACAAACCGCAATGGGAAAACGCCGACTGGCTGGCGCCGGATGTGGCCGCGGACATGAGCTTCGACGACTACCGCGCGAACCGCGACCCCGCGCTGGACGCCGCTTTGAATTTCTCCGACAAGGACCCCGTATTGGACCCGATGGCCTACCTGCGCGAGCTGTTCAAGGCCGGGCAATTGGAGCGGGTGGAAGTGGAAGCCCGCCGAATGGTTACCGATCCGCGCTACCGGTATTATAACTTCGAGGAAAGATTTAACCGCGCAGGATACGATCTCCTGG
>CALEYM010000716.1 GCA_937926185.1 uncultured Bacteroidota bacterium
TGAAAAAAGAAAATATTAAAATATTGAGTCATTGAGATCAAAAATTCGGGTAAAGCAGGCCAAACCGATTTCAGGCGCCCTGCCCCGGCGTGTAAATTTTTTACATTTTCTAATAAAAATGAAATCCCAAAACTTACATTTGTCCCTCTCCTTCTTTCCTTTGCGTGTTCCCTCTTGCTGCAGCGATTTAATCATTATTTCTTAACCAAACTTTCTAGAAGTATGAACAAGCTTTTACTTGGGCTGGCTATGCTATTATTTAGCGCCGGCATCGCCTTAGGGCAAAGAACGGTAACCGGTAAGGTAACCGATGACAACGGGGAGGCACTCATCGGTGTCACCGTCACAGCGCCAGGCACCCGGGCCGGTACGCAAACGGATGCCAATGGCGCATTCACACTGAGCGTCCCGGAAAATGCCTCTGCATTGAAATTTTCGTACACCGGGTTCGAAACTAAAGAAGTGCCCCTTGGCGCCTCCAACGTGTATGATCTTGTCCTGGCTGTAAACACAAGCACCCTGCAGGAAGTAGTTGTAGTGGGCTACGGCACACAGCAAAAACGGGCCATTACGGGAAATATCTCCACTGTGAAGGGAGACGACATCGCTGCCCTTCCCGCGCAGAGCTTTGACCAACTCCTGCAAGGCCGTGCCGCCGGTGTCAACGTGAGCCTTCCCAACGGCGTACTGAACAACCCGCCCGTATTCCGGGTGCGCGGTATCAACTCGATCAACCTGAGCTCCTTCCCGCTTATTGTGATCGATGGTATTCCGACTTATACCGGCGACGTAAGCGGTACCTCCGCAGCAAACAACCCGCTCTCGAACCTGAACCCGGCCGACATCGAAAGCATCGATATTTTGAAGGATGCTTCGGCTACCGCTATTTACGGTTCGCGTGCCTCCGCCGGTGTGGTACTCATTACCACAAAACGCGGCAAACAGGGTAAAACCCGCGTAAACTACGACGCATGGGCCGGCTGGACCCAGGCCGTCCGGGTGCCCGAAGTGCTGAACGCCCAACAATACGTGGAACTCAAAAATGAAGCCGTTGCCAATGCCGGACTTTCCGGGCCGCGCTTCTTCCTCGATTCCATCAACGGTCGGTTGATCGACACCCGCTGGGCCGACTACGTTTACCGCACGGGTTTTTCGCACAACCACGGGCTGAGCTTCTCCGGCGGAACGGATCAAACGACCTACTACCTGTCGCTGGGTTATACCGAGCAGGAGGGTATGATCATCGGCAACGACTTCAAACGCCTGTCCGGTCGCCTGAACCTGGACCACAATCTGACCAAAAGGATCAAAATCGGCGGCGCGCTTGGTTACTCGAACAACGAAAACTTCGGCCCGCAATCCGGTTCGCTACCGGGCGGGGCGTTCTCCACTGCAGGCGCCGGCCGTTTGGCTTTTGTGGGCGCACCTGTCGTTGACCCGTATGTGTACGATGCCCGCGGCAACCGCCTGGCGGGTATTGCCGGTTACAACTTCGGCTCCAACAACCAGCTGGGCCGCGGCAAAAACCTGGAACAGACCGGTTTCTACAACCCGGCCCTTATCCTCGATTTGAACAAACACAGTTCCGAATCGAATCAGATTCAGTCATCCGTTTACGGCCAGTTGGAAATTATCAAAGGGCTTGCCATCAAAACCCAGTACGGCATAGACAACCTCCGGGGCGAAAACATCACTTATTGGAACCCGTATCACGGCGACGGCCTCGGCCAAAACGGTTATGCACTGAACACCGCACTCAACTACAAACGCTGGAACTGGCAAAATCTGCTTTCCTACGACATCACACTGGCCGACCAGCACGTGATCGGGGCTTTAGTCGGTACCGAACAGCAGCGCACCACTACCGAAGGATGGGGCGCCCAACGCTCGCAGATCGCCGACCCGTTTTTCACCAGCTACCAGGGCAACTACACAACCATCAACCCGGCCGGTAACTTCCAGGGCGAAAACTACCTGTTGTCGTACTTCGGCCGTTTGAACTACGAGTTCAACAAGCGGTACTACCTGACCTTCAACGTGCGCCAGGATGAATACTCCGCATTTGCCGAAGGGGAAAAGAAAGGCACTTTCTGGGGCGCTTCCGCCGGCTGGACGATCTCCGAAGAATCCTTCTGGCAGAATGCTCTCGGCAGTACAATCAACTTTTTCAAACTTCGCGGCAGCTATGGCACGGTGGGTAATAACCAGGGTATCCCCGACTTTGGTTCGCAGAGCTTGTACGGTTCGGGTCTCTACGGTGCGGCGTCCACGTTCGTCTACTCACAGGCCGGCAACCCATTGCTCTCCTGGGAAACCAGTAAAAAAACGGACATAGGCGTGGTGTTCGGCCTGTTCAACGACCGCCTGCAAGGTGAATACACCTACTTTAAAAACGAGATTGACGGCCTGGTACAAAGTGCCCCGCAAGCCCCGTCGAAAGGGATTCCGGGCAATTCCATCCTCATCAATGTCGGCTCCATGGAAAACACGGGCCATGAGTTCGGCCTGTCGGCTACCGTACTGCGCCGCGGCAAATTTTCGTGGACGACCAACGTCAACCTGACGCTGATGAAAAACAAAGTGACCTCGCTGTACGAGAACAGTGATATTTTGTCGGCCACCTCGGGTTTGGAACAAACCAACATCATCCGTGTGGAAGAATCCGTCGGCAGCGTATTTGCCGTGGAAACACAGGGCATTAACCCGGAAAACGGCCGCCGTTTGTTTGTGCTTAAAAATTCAGACGGCACCACCACAGTTGTCCAGTACAACCATGCCGCACCGGCCGGCCAACGCTGGACGACCCTCGACGGCGCCACTTCCCGTGCCCCCGCATTGGTGACCGACGGTCAAATTTACGGCTCCGCGCTTCCGACCTGGTTCGGCGGCTGGGATAACACCTTTACTTATGGCGGCCTGGACCTGAATGTCCAGCTCAACTATGCCGGCGGGAACTACATTTACAATGGCAGTAAAGCCGGCCTTCGCGACCAGCGTTTCTGGAACAATCATACCGACGTATTGGACCGCTGGTCGGAAAACAACACGGACGGCTCGATCCCGCGCGTAGTGTACGGCGACAATGTTTCCAACGGCTCCTTCCTGCCCATTTCGGAAAATGTTGAAAAAGCCGATTTTCTCCGTATCCGGAACATCACCCTCGGCTACCGTCTGCCTGCCAGTCTGCTCGACCGCGCCAATATTGCCAACCTGCGCATATATGGTAGTGTCTTCAATGCATTCCTGTTCACAGGTTACACCGGTACCGACCCGGAGGTTTCCTCCAACGGAAACTCGAACCTGACCCCGGGCGTTGACCGCAACTCCGTGCCCATGTCCCAAACCTTTACGGTGGGTCTGAACCTTGGTTTTTAATTTTTTCACAAGCAAGAAAAATTATGAAAAATATCATGCAACTACATAAAAAAGCCGCGGTATTGCTTTTCGTGCTAGCCGCTATATTCATCCCCAATGCCTGCCAAAAAGACCTGCTGGATCCGGTTCCGATCAACAGCCTTGCGCAGGCTACCGCCTTCGCCACACCGGACCGTTTCGTCAGCAACCTGAACGGCATCTATTCCCAATTGAAGAGCGGCGCTTTCTACGGCGGCCGTTTTATCGTGTACGGCGATATCCGGGGTGAAGAGTTTCTCAACGAAACCGGCAACGGGGTGACCGCCCTGCAAACCTGGAACCACTCGGTGTTTGAATCCTCCAACGAGGTGAATAATCTTTGGAATGCCGCTTATGCTGCCATCAACAGCTGCAACATCTATATTGTACGCGCCGACGAAAACCGCGCGGTCGTGAACAACGATGCGCTGGTAAATCAGTATATCGCGGAAGCCCGTTTCTTGCGCGCATTGTGCTACCACAGCCTGTTGCGCATGTACGCCAGCCCGTATGCCGACGGCAACGGCTCGAAACTGGGCGTTCCGCTTCGGGTGCAACCCGAAACCGGCCCGTTGAACAACGACCTGGCTCGCAGTACGGTAGCAGAGGTGTATAACCAGATTCTGGATGATCTCAACGCGGCCGAGGCCAACCTGGCAGCAACCAACGGCAGCGCGCTGCTCAACGTGACCCGCGCACATAAAAACACCGCTATCGCGCTCAAAAGCCGCGTTTATCTGGGTATGCAACGCTATGCCGACGCACTGGCCGAAGCCAACAAACTCGTGCCTGCCGCGGCGCCTTACGCGGCGCCCTCCGGCGTAGCCCATGCGCTCCAGGCTAATGTGAAAAACGTGTTCACCACGCCGTTCACGACCACGGAAAGTATCCTTTCGATGCCGTTCACCTCGAACAACCTGCCGGGCGTTCAGAACGGCCTCGGCAGCTACTACAACCCCGGCCCCCGCGGTATCGGCGATTTCTCGCTGAACCCGAAAGGTATTATCGGCGACACGGCCAACTTCCCGCTGGCCGATGCGCGCCGCCAGTTCGTGCTCAACCACACCAACAACAAGCCGTATCTGAATAAATTCCCGCTCGGTCCCGAGCACCTCGACTATGCGCCGATTATCCGCTATGCCGAAGTGTTGCTCAACCTGGCCGAAGCCGAAGCCCGTATTTCCGGCGTCACGCAACGCGCGGTGGATATGCTCAATGCCGTTCGCGGTCGCTCGGATGCTTCCGTGCAGTTCACTACGGGCAGTTTTGCATCTGCCGACGAACTGATCACTGCCATCCTGCGCGAACGCCGCATCGAATTGTTGGGCGAAGGTTTCCGCGCTTTCGACATCCAGCGCCTCCTGCAGCCGTTCCCGGCCAAAGGGCCGGTGGGCGAAGTTCCGGTAAGCGCTTCCGAATACATCTGGCCGATCCCCTCGGGAGAGCGCGCTGTAAATAAACTGATCGTGCAAAATCCGTAATCCAGTATCCTGAACCTTTATTGGATATACAGGTAAAACAAAACAAGTAGTACGATGGGCCGCCTTGCGTTTTAGGTGGCCCATCGTCTTTTTTTATACCTTTGGTAAAGATTCACCGCGGCATTTTACCGCTGAAAATTTGCCAATCCAATCGATAATCAAAGCAATGTGAAATGGAAAAACCATTTAACTGGGGCATCATCGGCCTGGGCAGAATAGCCCGCAAATTCGCCGAAGACCTGCGTTTCCTGCCCAACGCCCGCTTGCATGCCGCGGCTTCCACCTCCCTGGAACGGGCCCGGGAATTTGCCGGCGAATACGGCGCCGCGCACGCTTTCGGACGGTATAAAGATATCGCGTCGTGCCCCGGTCTCGATGCGGTGTACATCGCCACGCCCCACGTTTTGCACGCTGAAAATGCATTGTTGTGCCTTGAACACGGCATACCGGTGCTTTGCGAAAAACCCTTTGCCATGAATCTGATCGAAGCGCGGCAAATGGCGCACGCCGCGCACCGCAACCGTGCCTTTCTCATGGAAGCCCTCTGGACGCGTTTTATCCCGGCGGTCGATTACGCCCTGGCCCTGGCTGAACAGGGGGAGATCGGGCGGGTGCATACAGTAAAGGCCGATTTTGGCTATAACATGCCTTTCGACCCACATTCGCGGGTGTACAACAAAGCCCTCGGTGGCGGTTCTTTACTGGATATTGGTATTTATCCCGCTTTGCTGGCCCTGTTCGTGCTGGGCAAACCTTTATCCGAAGACATCCTGGCCGCCGCCACTTTTACCCAAACCGAAGTGGACGAATCCTGCGCGTTTACTTTCCGGTATCCCGGAAACCAACTGGCAATCGGGCACTCCACCGTTGCTGCAAATACCCCGGTAGAAGCCTGGCTGTACGGTACGGACGGCGCCATTTACCTGCACCCGCGCTGGCATCATACGCAAAAAATAACCGTATCGCACTATGAAGGCCGGGAGGAGACCCGGCGCGAAGCCGAATTCCCTTATGAAGGCTGGGGCTACCACTTCGAGGCGGCGCACGTGATGGAGTGTGTGTCCAGGGGCTTGCTCGAAAGCGACCGCGTACCCCTCGATTTTACGCTCGACCTGATGGAAACGCTGGATACGATCAGAGAAAAAATCGAACTGATTTATTGATAGCCTGTTCGACTTGCAACCCATGAGCCGGATTTTTGTTTTTCGATTTGTGCATAAATTTGTAACCCCATACCCGTTTCATTGTTTTCATCATCTTTTAAACTAAAACTTGACCAGTTATGCAAAGACTACCTGTCCTTCTCCTCGTTGGCGTCGCTTTGATCGCCTGGTGTTTCACCTACCCGGTTCACGAAGGGTATCACGTGGGCGACCAGGCCCGTGACTTTAAACTGAAAAACGTGGACGGCAAGACTTATTCCTTAGCCGGCATCGAAAATGCCAAAGGGTACATCGTGGTGTTTACCTGCAACCACTGCCCGTATGCCGTCGCCTACCAGGATCGCCTCATCGATCTGCACAACAGATACGCCCCGCTGGGTTACCCCGTGGTGGCCATTAATCCCAACGATAAAGGCGTATCGCCCGGCGACAGTTTCGAGGGCATGCAAAAACGGGCCAAAGAGAAAAACTACCCCTTCGCTTATCTCCTCGATGAAACGCAGGAAATTGCCCGTACTTATGGCGCCACCCGCACGCCGCACGTGTACCTGCTCGATAAGGACCGCACCGTGCGGTACATCGGCGCCATCGACGATAACCACGAAGAGCCGGAGGCCGTAAAGGAGAAATTCCTGGAAAATGCCATAAACGCTTTGCGTGACGGCAAAGAAATCGGTGTAAAAGAAACGAAAGCGATCGGCTGCACCATCAAATGGCGGAAATCCTAAGCTTTTAGCTGAAAAACTTTAGCACAGTCTTAACGCCTGCCCCTGCAATGCGGGGCAGGCGTTGGCGTTTTTGGACAGTTGATTTTAGTGAGACAGGATCGACAGGATTTGCAGGATGTAAACGATGATCCTGCAAATCCTGTCGATCCTGTCCAAAATATAAAAAATGAAACTGACTGTCTGCTCCTCCGCCGTTTTGCTCCTGGCGCTTTGTCTCCTCGCTGGCTCAGCCCCCGCCCAATCCCGCCGCGACTACTCCCCCGATCAATCCTTCATCTTTGGCGTTGCGCCCATCAGCCTGCTTACGCGCAGCGGCAAATTCAACCTGCGGGGCGAATGGGCATATAGCGACAACAAATCCTTGTCCGTTATCGTGGGCCTGCCCCGGCGCAGCAAACTGCCCGGCTGGCTCGCCGGCGAAATTGAAGTGGATGAAAACGGTAAAATTACCACCAACGACTTCCGTTCGCTGGGTGTGATCGTGGAAAACCGCTTTTACCTCGGCGCCGATGCCCTGCGCGGGTTTTACCTGGCGCCTTATGCCCGCTACAACCGCATCTGGCTTACCCGCGTGACAGAAGCGCCGGAAGAAGGCGAAACGCGGATTACCGGCGCCGTGGGCGGAACCGGTCTCGGCGCCGCGGCCGGCTGGCAAATTCCCCTCGGCAACAATATCACGCTCGACCTGACCTTCCTCGGCATCGATTTTAAATGGTTCCGCGGCACGCTGACGTACAGCAGCACCAACCCGGAGAACGACGTCGAAGCTTTTCGCGACAAGGTTGCGGAGGCCGTGGAAGACATTCCGATCATCGGCTCGCGGCTGACGCCCAAAATTGAAGACGGTAAAGTAAAAGTGCGCACGCCCGGCTGGGTGCTGCCGGCTTACCGCTTCAACCTCACGGTGGGGTACCGGTTTTAGCGGTTCGATTACTTCGGCTCTACTTCCCGGACGGTACTCAGTCCCAATTCGCGTTCCCGCCGTCTTTGTACCCTAGCCGCCACCAGAATGCTTATTTCGTAGAGAATAAGTAAAGGAATGCCTACGATCGTCTGCGAAACGACGTCGGGCGGCGTAATAATGGCCGCGATAATCAAAATGATGACGATGGCATGGCGGCGGTAGGTGCGCAAAAAATTAGGACCGACCAAACCAATTTTTGCTAAAAAATAAATCACAATCGGCATTTCAAAGATCAACCCGGTCGGGAGGGTAAACATCGTCATGTAGGTCACATAAGAATCAAGCGTCGGCGACGTTTCGGTGCCTTCGAGGGTGTATCCTGCCAGAAAATTAATGGAAAATGGCGCCACGACAAAATAGCCGAAACTGACACCCAGCAAAAACAGGGCGGAACAAATGCCTACGATACCGCGTACTGTTTTTTGTTCCTCCTCGTGCAAACCCGGGCGCACAAACTTCCAAAACTCCCAAAAAATAAAGGGAAAGGCCACGATGACGCCCAACCAGAACGACACGTATAAATGCTGCATTAATACTTCTCCCAACTGCCGCGTAATGATCTGGAATTTTACCGGCTGAACGCACATTTTATCGCCAAGCCCCATCCAGTTGGAAGCATTGCACAATACCCGGTAGGAAAAAAAGTCGGGGTTGCGCGGGCCAAAGATCAGGGTATTAAAGATAAAATCTTTGTTGATAAAACAAACGATACCCACCACCACGATCGCCGCTGCCGAACGCAGGATATGTTTGCGCAACTCTTCGATGTGCTCGAAAAATGACATTTCAGCTTTCTCCTGTTTAAATCGCTCCTGTTCGTGTAGTTGATCCAATGGCATAGGCGTTGTTTAGAACGGGCAAAGGTAAGGAATTGGTTATTGGTTGATTGGTTATTGGTTGATTGCTTGATTGGAAACCGGATCAATGAACCAATCAACCAATTTCAGGGAATTCCCCTAATTTTAACAATATTTACCGTTCAGGACACCCGAAAGTCTCTTGTTAACGTTATGTGAACTTTCCTTTTGTATTAATCCTCTTTTTCATGCAATCAACCATAGACATGGAAGCGCTCAACCGGCACGTTCAGGCCGAAAGCGCCTTCCTCGAAAAACTGACCGCCGCCACTTCCAAGGTGATTGTTGGACAACAGGCCATGATGGACCGCCTGCTCATCGGCCTGCTCACCCGGGGTCACATCCTCCTGGAAGGCATGCCCGGCCTGGCTAAAACCCTGGCCATCAAAACCCTGGCCCAGGCCGTGGACGCCAAATTCAGCCGTATCCAATTCACGCCCGACCTGTTGCCCGCCGACGTGGTGGGTACTATGATCTACAACCCGGCAAAAGCGGAATTTACCGTGCGAAAAGGCCCGATTTTTGCCAACTTCGTCCTGGCCGACGAGATCAACCGCGCCCCGGCCAAGGTGCAAAGCGCCCTGCTCGAAGCCATGCAGGAGCGGCAGGTAACCATCGGCACCGAAACGTTTAAACTCGGCGAACCCTTCCTCGTGCTGGCCACTCAAAACCCCATCGAGCAGGAAGGCACCTACCCCCTGCCCGAAGCCCAGGTGGACCGTTTCCTGCTGAAAGTAAAGATCGGCTACCCCTCACAGGACGAAGAGCGCGACATTATTCGCCGCAACCTCAACACCGAGCCCACCAGCTTGCACAAGGTCATTTCCGTTGAAACGCTGCTGAAAGCCCGCGAAGCCGTGACCACGGTGCACCTGAGCGAAAAAATCGAGAAATACATCCTCGACATCATATTCGCCACCCGTACGCCCGACCGTTTTGGTCTGCAAAACATGGCCCCGCTCATCGGCTACGGCGCCTCGCCCCGGGCCAGTATCGCCCTGGCGCAATCGGCGCGCGCCCTGGCCTTCCTCAACCGCCGCGGCTACGTGACGCCCGACGACGTGCGGGACATCTGCCCCGACGTGCTGCGCCACCGCATCGGCCTGACCTACGAAGCCGAGGCGGAAAATATCAGCCAGGAGGATATCGTGGAAAAGATTTTGCAAACGATTGTCATTCCTTAAAAGGGTTTATGAAGGTTTATGAGGGTTTATATGGTTTATAAACCCTCATAAACCTTCATAAACCCTCATAAACCATTTCCAATGGATACCACCGATCTGCTCAAAAAAGTTCGCAAGATCGAGATCAAAACCCGGGGGCTGAGCAGCCACCTCTTTACGGGCGGCTACCACAGCGCGTTCAAAGGCCGGGGCATGTCGTTCAGCGAAGTACGGCTGTACTACCCGGGCGACGACGTGCGGGCAATCGACTGGAACGTGACGGCCCGCGCGGGTGAGCCGTATATAAAAGTGTTTGAAGAAGAACGCGAAAACACGGTCATGCTGCTGGTGGACGTAAGCGGTTCGGCCGTTTTCGGAAGCCATACGCAATTCAAGGAAGAGTATCTGACCGAACTGTGCGCCGTTTTGGCCTTTTCAGCCATTGCCAACAACGACAAGGTGGGCGTCATGCTTTTTTCCGACAGGATCGAGTTGTTTATTCCGCCTAAAAAAGGCAAACAGCACATTTTGAGGATCATCCGGGAAATCTTAACCGCAAAACCCAGCGGACGCGGCACCGACCTGGGCGGCGCCCTGCGGTTTATCCATAATGTGTTGAAAAAACGCAGCGTTTGTTTTGTGCTCTCCGACTTTCTGGCCGACCGCTACGAGGATGCCCTGCGCGTACTGGCCCGCCGGCACGACTGCATCGGCATCCACTGCTGGGACCCCCTGGAGCGCGACCTGCCCGACGTGGGCGTACTGCGGGTGGCCGATGCCGAAAGCGGCGAACAGATATGGGTGGATACCACCAGCACCTACCTGCGCCGGCAATATCAATACACTTTTGAAACCCACAAAGCCGCCACCCAAACCATGTTCCGGCGTGCCGGGGCCGATTTTTTAAGCCTGTGCACCAACCAGCCCTATGTGAAAGCACTGCTGCGCTTTTTTGCCCAACGTTCTAAAATTGTGGCGCATGGCTGAGGGTTTGCGTGTCATATTATGCCTGCTCGCCGGCGCATTCCTGTCTTTTCAATCGCAGGCGCAAATCAAGGCAAACGCCGCTTTCGACCCGTCGAAGGTAGAGACGGGCGATACGTTTTCGCTGCGGGTGCTTGTAACCGGCGTAGCGGTAGCGCCCAAACGCGTCAGTTTTGCGGCCTGGCAAAACCAATTGCCTGCCGACAACATCCTTTCCCGCTCGGAGTGGACCCGTTCCGGCGCGCAATGGGTGCAACATTTTGCCCTGATCGCTTTCGACAGCGCCGTTTGGCAACTCCCTCCGCTTACCGTACATCTGCACCTGGGCGATACCGTGCAAACCAACCCGCTGGAACTGAATGTGACGCCGACCCGTGCCGGCGCCGACCTGGGCGACATGGATACCATCCGGGATATCAGGCGCGAACCAACCCTGTGGATGGATTACTGGCCCTGGGCCCTGGGCGCGTTGGCCTTGCTGCTGCTTTTTACCTGGTATTTACGCCGCCGGCCCAAACGCACCAAACGCCCTGCTGCTGCTTCCGTACCGCCGCCGCCAGCGCCGCCGCCGGCCCGCGACATCGCCCTTCAGAAACTGGCAGCCCTGGAACAACAACAACTCTGGCAACAGGGACAACTGATCGAATATTATGCCCGGCTGAGTATTATCGTTCGGGAATATCTGGAAAATAAATACAACATCCTGGCGCTGGAATCAACTACGCGGGAAATTTCAAAATTCCTGCAAAATACTTCCTTCCCCCAACCCCTCAAGGCAACCCTGGACTATTTACTCCAACAAGCCGATATGGTCAAATACGCCGAAATGCCGCCTCCTGCACAGTTCCATGTTCAAGCTATGGATAGTGCAAGAAAGGTGGGACGGG
>CALEYM010000717.1 GCA_937926185.1 uncultured Bacteroidota bacterium
GATTGCGCATGAGCACCAGCACGTCGTCGCTGGTTTCGGGGTCGAGGTTGCCGGTGGGTTCGTCGGCGATCAGCAGTTCTGGGCGGTTGAGCAAGGCGCGGGCGATGACGATGCGTTGTTGTTCGCCGCCGGATAGCTCGTAAGGCATGGACAGGCGTTTGTCGGGCATGCTGACGCCTTTCAGGACTTCTTCGATCCGGGCCTCCATTTCAGCTTTGTCGGTCCAACCCGTTGCGCGCAGTACGAACAGCAGGTTTTCTTCCACGTTGCGGTCGGTCAGGAGGTTGAAATCCTGAAAGACGATGCCGAGTTTCCGGCGCAGCAAATGCACATTTTTCCGGCTGACCGTTTTCAGGTCGAAGCCGGCCACTTCGCCGTTTCCGCTGCCGAGGGGAAGTGCGGCGTACAAGGTTTTGAGCAGGCTGGTTTTGCCGCTGCCGGTTTTGCCGATCAGGTAGGTGAATTCGCCGGGGCCGATGGTCAGGCTGATGTTTTCCAGCACCACGCGGTTGTCGCTTTGCCGGATGTCGGAGTTGCTGAGACGGACGATGGGTTTCATTGCAAATTTTTACAAAGGTAAGGCGTCTTCTTTCAAGCCGAGCACGTCTTCCATGCGAAATACGCCGGTTTTGCCGACCAGCCATTGCGCGGCCAGCACGGCGCCCGAGGCAAAGCCTTCGCGGGAGTGCGCCCGGTGTTCGAGGGTGATCTCATCGGCCCGGCTGGTCCATTGCACCGTATGGGCGCCGGGCTCTTCGCCTTCCCGGATGGCGGTAACGGGTATGTTTTCCGTACCCGGCGGGGTGGGGTGGAGGGCCCAGCCGGATTTCCGGTCGAGCTGTGCCAGGATGTCTTTGGTGAGGGTGAGGGCGGTGCCGCTGGGCGCGTCGAGTTTGTGTACGTGGTGGATTTCTGTAATAGCAGGTTGGTAATCCGGATGTTGGTTCATCAGACGGGCCAGGTAGCGGTTGAGGGCAAAAAACAGGTTGACCCCCACGCTGAAATTTGATGCCCACAGCAGGGCGCCCCCGTTTTGGATGCACCAGGCTTCGGCGTCGGCCAGTTGCTCCAGCCAGCCCGTGGTGCCGCACACCACCGGAACGCCGGCCTGCAGGCAGGTCATCACATTTTCATAAGCCGCTTCCGGGCGGGTAAACTCGATCACCACGTCGGCCTGCCGCAACAATTCCGGCGTGACGTCCGCGCGGTTTTCACGGGTGATACGCCAGGCAATGCCGATGTGGCGCGCGGCGGCGATCTGTTCGATGGCTTTGCCCATTTTGCCGTGGCCGAAAAGTCCGATTTGCATGTCGAGGAGGTTGAGCGGGTTTAACGGGTTTGCAGGCCGGGCAAAGATCGGAAAACGGTAGGCGATTAACGGATTTTTACCAGTTTAAATGTGCGAAAAGTCGATTCGTTTTTGGATAAACGGGCAAAATAAACGCCGGGAAGAAAAGTATCCCCCAGTTCCAGTAGCCCGGTTTGCGCTTCCAGTTTTTGTTGTAAAACGATACGTCCACCGGTGTCGGTAACGGTAAGCAGGAAGCCGGTTTCCGGCAACTCGTATTGCAGCCGCGTTGTTTGCCGGAACGGATTGGGCATAACGTTCAACAGAACCTCCGTTTCCGGCGAAGCGGCGTCCGAAACCCCGCCTTCTTCCATTTTAAACCAGTCGAAAGCCGCCTCATAGCTGACGTTCGCGATGGCCGGATCGTCGAAAGCCCTTACGACCAGCCGAACCGTGTCGTCGGAAGGGTCCAAGCCTTTTACGGGCCCTGTATAACTTCCCCAAAAGGAATTGAGGGGCTGAAAGGCGATGAATGGTTTAAGCGTATCGCCCGTATCCCATAAAAATTCCAGGGATTCCTCCGGGCCGTCCAGGCCGCCATTATATGCTTCGAAGAACAGGACGAAGCTCACTCGCGGATCATTGAAAGACGACAGCGCGATAGGGGGCGAGGTAAGTATCGTGGCGCCATCTTTTACGCCGTTTTGTTGGAGCGGCAGGTCGGCTATCCCGGTAAGGTAGCACTGGTCGCCGATGTCGCCGCTGAATGTAAAGTCCGCGTCCGGAAATTGACCGGGTAAGGTGCGTACCCAGGCGCCGGAAGCCGCGTTTCCGCTTACCGTCCAGCCGTAGTCGAAAATAAAATCGTCGCGGTATCCTTTAGGCAGGGCCAATACGAGGTTCTGGTGCGAACCGGGGGCGATAAGTTGCGCTTTTTCCACTTTATATTGCCAGCCCCAGGCGCCAGCGATGATGTCGTATTTTTCGGCAACCGGCACCTGATCGAAAACGAAAGCGCCGTCCGGACCGCTTTTCGTTTCCATTCGAAACCCGTCGTTGGCGATCAGAACATGCACGTCCGATAATGGCGCATTGTTTCCTTCCTGAACAACCAGGCCGGAAACTTTGGTAGCGGGTCTTGGGCTGAGCAGTATTTCTGCAGTCAGCACCTCGCCCGGAATAAAATTGAATTCCACCGTTTTTGAATAATAGCCGAACTTACTGACCTGTACGCCGAATTTCCCTTCCGCGGCAATACCGCTGCGAAAAGTTCCGTGCGGGGAGCTCAATTCGGGTTCAATCTCCGGGAAACCTGGAAATTTCACCGTGGCGCCGGCAATCGGGGCGCCGGTGACAGCGTCCACAACTCGGCCTTCCAGGTAAGCGGCGCGTCTGTAGTCCGGCGACAAAACCCACAGTTCGCCATTCCGGTTCGATGCCAGGATGATGCCGGAAGGCAGAAAAGGATAGGCGCCCCAACAGCCGACGAAACCCGGCCCCTTGGATTCGGGATAGGTGTCGAAACGGCCCACTTCCACTAAGTTATCGGGCCGGGTGGCATCTACGATGGTGACGCCTTCGGAATACCAGGCGGTCACGGCGTAATTACCGATAATTTCCGTATTGTGCGGGGTGGGGTAGTGGCCGGGGCTGGTTCTGATCTTGTCCAGCAATTGAATATCCGATGGGTCGGCGATATTATAGGCAGCCAGCCAGGCGCCGTCTCTTTCGTCGGTGGTGAACAGGGTTTTCCGGTCGGGGCCCAGCCAGGTGTTGTGGGTGAAATGGGCCGGAGTAGCCCGGGCGCCTAAAAGTACGGGATTCTTTTTATTGCGCACGTCGATGATAGAGAACACGCCATCGTTGATATGCGCGCCGTACAGGGTATCGTTGTCCACGTATCCATCGTGGGTATATTGGAAAAATGGGATTTTCCCGGCGTATTGGGGATAAAACGGGTCATCGTTCAAATCGAGCGCGATATTGGCCATTTGGAGAGCACTGCCGTGCGGATACAAAAAACCTTTGGATTGGTCGATATGCAGGGTATGCGCTCCCTGAAATTTCCCTTCTATCTCGCCATCGCCGGTGTATTGGCGCCATGACAAATCCGTATCGGGTAATTTTTTTAAATCTATAATATACAAACCAAGGGTCGGGCTTATGGCATAAGCATAATGGGCGTACGTTTGAATTTCAGAGGATGGGCAAGGTAGTTGCACAATAAGATTTGGGCTGTCAGGATTTGTTACCTCAAAAATATAAACCCCTTTCATTGGCTCGGCAACCAGCG
>CALEYM010000718.1 GCA_937926185.1 uncultured Bacteroidota bacterium
CTCATCACTCATCGCTCATCACTCATCACTCATCACTCATCACTCATCACTCATCGCTCATCACTCATCACTCATCACTCACTCCACTTCCCCTGCGTTTTCAGCGCCTTCTCGATCACATCCCGCAGGCAGCCCCTGCCGCCGGCGATGGGGGAAATATAATCGACGGCGTTCAGCACTTCGGGTACGGCGTCGGCGGGGCAAGCGGAGAGGCCTACTTTGCGCAGGATTTGCAGGTCGGGCAGGTCGTCGCCCATGTAGCAGATTTCGGAGGCTTTCAGGCCGTGGGTTTGCAGGAACTGCAGGAACACCGGCCATTTGTCTTCCACGTTGGTGTAGATATGTTCCACGCCGAGTCCGGCCAGGCGTTTGACGACGCCCTGGGAGCGGCCGCCGGTGATGATGCACACGGGAAAGCCGTTTTTCAGGGCGATTTTCAGGCCCAGGCCGTCGCGGATGTTCATGGTGCGCAGTTGTTCGCCGCTTTCTGTCACGTGCACGGTATTGTCGGTCATCACGCCGTCCACGTCGAGAATGAATGCCCGCACGGCGTTGAACTTGTCGAACAGGTGCACCAGTTCGACGGATGACTCCCGGACGATGGCGGGCGTTTGGTCGGGTATCAGCGGTTGTTGGCTCTCCATTCGTACACCCATTTAGCCTGGATTTGCTCCAGGTGCGCTTCGTTACAGTCTTCGCGTTTGCCGGCGAAGTTGGGGATTTCGAGTACCCATTCGATCAGGTCGGTAAAGCGGACGCGGTAAATTTTACTTTCGTCGAAGTCGTCGCCGAAACGGTCGTACAGTTTCATGGCCACGTCTTCGTGATCGGGCCAGTAGATGGGCATGTTGTCGATGTCGTGAAAAGGCATGGTTATGGTAAAACGTCGGGAATGGTTGGTTAACGAATGATTTGTGCGTACACGCCGCCGAAAGTCAGGTCGCGGATATTATCGGAAGCGAGGAAATCGTGCGGAAAGCCTGGCTCGATGGCGCTTATGGCGTCGAGCGCCTGGATAACATCGGCGGGCGTCTGAAAGTTGAGGCAACCGAGCAGATCGGCGAGTTGTTCGGGCCGGCGCGCGCCGATAAGGGGGATGACGGTCAGTTGTTTGTCGCGCTGGCGCACCCAGTTGAGCGCGAGCTGGCCGGGACTGACGCCCAGTTTTTGGGCCTGCGCCACTACTTCGGCGGCGATGGTATTGGCCCGTTCGCTTCGGCGCGCGCTGGCTTCCGTCACGCGTCCGCTGCCCCCTTGCAGGTATTTTCCGGTGAGCGCCCCGCCGCCGATAGCGCCCCAGGGTGTGAGGGCCAGGCCAAAATGTTTGGCCATGGGCAACAGGTCGCGCTCCGGCGCGCGCTGGAGCAGGGAGTATTCTATTTGCAGGCCGGCAAAGGCCGTCCAGCCCCGCAGTTCGGCCATGGTATTGGCCTGGCTGACCACCCAGGCGGGCGTATCGGAGATGCCGATATAGTGTACTTTTCCGCCGCGCACCAGGTCGTCGAGACCACGCAGCACTTCGTCCACGGGCGTCATAAAATCCCAGGCGTGCACCCAAAGCAGGTCGACGAACTCCGTGTCGAGCCGGCGCAGGCTTTCTTCCACCGAGCGCATCATGTTTTTGCGGTGGTTGCCGGCGAAGTTCGGGTCGCCAATGCGGTCGCGCAGGGTATATTTGGTGGCCACGACAAAGTGATGGCGGTCGCTTTTAATAAATTCGCCCAGCCAACGTTCGCTGGTGCCCTCCGTGTAGCGGTTGGCCGTATCGAGGAAATTGCCCCCGTTTCCGGCGTAGAGATCGAATACTTTTTGACTCTCTTCTTTGTCCGTGCCCAGCGCCCATTCGGTGCCGAAGGTCATGGTGCCGAGGCAAAGTTCGGAGACGCGGAGGCCGGTTTTTCCAAAAATGCGGTAGTTCATATAAGTTTGTTTAATACCCCCGTTGCCGCAGCCAGGCCTGAAATCGCCCGGCATTTACCAAATGCGCGGCGTAGGAGGCGGCAAAAGCGTGCGTGCCCGATTCGTCGGGTTTGGCGCAAAAGTAGAGATAGTCGTGTTTTTCCGGGTTCAGCACCGCGTCGATACTGGCGATGGAGGCCATGCTGATCGGCCCCGGCGGAAGTCCCTTGTAGATATAAGTGTTGTACGGCGAATCGAAAGTGGTGTGAAATTCCGTCACGCGGCGGGTGGCGAAATCGCGGGTGGCGAACACGCAGGTGGGATCGGCCTGCAGGGGCATGCCGATTTTCAGGCGGTTGAGATAGACGCCCGCGATAGCCGGTTTTTCACCGGCAGTATTGGTTTCCCGTTCTACGATAGAGGCCAGGGTGTATACCTGTTCGGGGGTCAAACCCAGCGCCCGGGCTTTTTCGCGGCGGTCGTTTTTATCCCAAAAAGCATCGTGTTCTTTTACCATACGTTTGACGAAACCTTTGGCGTCGGTGTTCCAGAACATTTCGTAGGTATTCGGAATAAACAGCGAGATCAGCGTTTCCGCCGTGTAACCGGTCTCCGCCAGCAGGGCCGGGTCGCGAAAGGCATTCAGCAGAGTCAGGGAATCGGTTTCCAGAAAGCGGGCGACCTGTCCGGCCACTTCTTCCGGCAGGCGTTCGTTGTTGAGCACTACTTTGACGGGAGCCTGCTTGCCGGCGCGCAGGTGTTGGATCAGTTCGCGGTTGTTCCAGCCGGCTTCGATTTTGTATCGGCCGCCGCGCATCTCATCGCGTTTATACTTCATTTTTTCGGCCAGCCAGCGAAAACCGTCTTCAGCGGTAATAAACCCGCCGGTTTTCAGGCTGTCCATCACCTGTTCAAATGAAGCGCCGGTGGGAATGAGCAGGAATTCCCTTTCCAAATGGCCCGGCACGCCCGAAAAGTAAATGGCTTTCAGGGGTTTCCAGGCGAAAAAAAGTCCGCCGGTCAGCACGGCCAGAAACAACAGGCCGAGGGTTTTTATATTCATAACGTTGTTATAATGGTATCCGGACTGAATATGTTTTTTGCAGCGATTTTGAACAAAAAAACGATGCAAAGGTAAACTGCCACTATTTCATTTACTTCCGGGATTTTAAAATTGTAAATGCTCAATACTGCTCCGACTCGTTCGGGAAATCCCGGCTTTTCACGTCTTCGATATACTTCCGGGTGGCTTCGCCGATGGCTTCGAACAGGTTGAGGTAGCGGCGCAGGAAACGCGGCTTGAAGTCCTTGGTGATGCCCAGCATGTCGTGGATGACCAGCACCTGACCGTCGGTGTGCCCGCCGGCGCCGATGCCGATGGTGGGTATCTCGATGCTTTCGGATACATCTTTGGCCAGTTGGGCGGGGATTTTTTCGAGCACCAGGGCAAAGCAGCCGAGCACGTCGAGCAAACGGGCATCCTCGCGCAGTTTCTGAGCCTCGGCTTCTTCTTTGGCGCGCACGGTGTAGGTGCCGAACTTGTATATGCTTTGCGGGGTAAGCCCCAGGTGGCCCATCACCGGGATACCGGCCATCAGGATACGTTTGATCGAGTCTTCCACCTCGGCGCCGCCTTCCAGTTTTACGGCGTGCGCGCCCGATTCTTTCATAATACGGATGGCGCTTTTCAGCGCGATTTCGGAGTTCGACTGGTAACTGCCGAAGGGCAAGTCCACCACTACCATGGCCCGGTGTACGGCCCGCACCACCGACTGCGCGTGGTAGATCATCTGATCCAGCGTGATGGGTAGCGTGGTCTCATGGCCGGCCATGACATTGGATGCCGAATCGCCGACCAGCAATATGTCGATACCGGCCTCATCCAGGATGCGGGCCATTGAAAAATCGTAAGCCGTGAGCATGGCGATCTTTTCGCCCCGCTGTTTCATGGCCTGAATGACGTGGGTGGTAACGCGTTTGATTTCGCCGGATGTGACAGACATAAGCGCCAAATAGTGTGTGTGAGGGTGAACGGGTCGGACGGCAAAAAGCGCCGGCCCTGTCAATTGACGCGGAAAGGTAGGGTAAATTGATAAAAGGCAAGATACTTGCGGCTAACAGGCAGGCGCGGCAGGCGAAAACGGGAAAGGCAGGGCCTGAAAATAAAAAACCACGCCTCATTTGGCGTGGTCGTAAAACAACAAATTATAATCCCATGAACATTTTCAAACCTTGAGATTGCGGCGGCAAATATAGCGTTTTGCAATCTAAACGACAATTAAACGGCGGCTAATAAAAAATTGTTGCA
>CALEYM010000719.1 GCA_937926185.1 uncultured Bacteroidota bacterium
AATCATGCTCGACCTTGGGCTCCAAAAAGAAAGCGCATGACGGAAAACCTTCGGTCTTTCGTGCGAGACCGTGCCCAGGACTGTTGTGAATATTGCCAAGCCCAGGCGAAGTTCTCGCATGATCCTTTCTCTGTAGAGCATATTACTCCAGTTGTAAAAGGCGGCACCGATGATCCAGAGAATCTTGCCTGGTCGTGTTTGGGATGCAATAACTATAAGTACACGGCCACATTAGCCTACGACCTTGTTACCGCTCAAATGGTTCCACTTTTCAATCCCCGAACAGATATTTGGAGCGATCACTTTCGGTGGAGCACCGACTATACCGTGGTGATTGGGATAACTCCGGTTGGCAGGGCCACCGTAGAACGCTTACAAATGAATCGTCCGGGATTGATGAACATACGAATGGTGTTGAGGATGGCGGGTAAGCATCCGCCGAAATAGTACACACCTTTCCCCTGTCCAGCCATTCTTCCAATAATTTTTAAATGCCAACCTCAAAACCATGACCTCAAACTCCTACGCCCAAAAACTCGTAGCCTACATGACCCAACAAGGCTACCAACTCTTCCGCCAACCCGGCGAAATCAACATCCTCTACGCCGAAGGCGCCAACCTCGACGGTGCCCCTAATCCGGATGAACAAGACCGCTTCAACGATCTCGGCCTGCTCCTGCGGTTTAACAACGCCGGCGCTCCGGAAATCATTCACCGGGCCGTTTGCACCACGGAGCCGGGCACCCTGGCCACCTTTAGCGCACAAGCCATACAACTCGGCGGCGTAGCCCGCGTGCAACTCACCCAATATTTGAACTGCTGGCAACTCGGCTTCCATAAAAGCAATCCCGTACATCCCGCCCTGGTGCAGTGCGCTCCGCTGCTGGTCCACCGCGACCGGAACCGGGATTTCAAACGCACCGGCGATGCCCTGATGCCGGCCCGGGGCATCAACCACCACGGCACCCGGCCGGGGTATGTGGCTAAAGTGGTGGGCATGTTCTCGCTCGGCTGCTCGGTTCGACTGCATTGGAAGGATCACCTGGAGTTTATCGAACTGCTCCGCACGGATTCGCGCTATGTGGCGGATCCGGGGTTCCGGTTTTCGGCGACGTATTTGGATGGGGGGAAGGTGTGGGTGGTGCCGGTGAATGGTTAACCAATATTCTTACTCCATCAGTCCCTTCACCAAACAATCCCTCAAATCCGTATAATACTGAATATTAATCTTTGTCACCATCTCATCCGAAAGTTCATTGAGTTGCTTCCGTGCGTTTAGCGGCACCAGTAGGGTGGTTGCTCCTTTTTCCACGGCCAATTCGGCCAGGTTCACGGCGTTGTAAACCAGGTCGATGGAGCCACCGAGGTTGATTTGGCCGATGATGACCAGGCCACCTTTGATACTTCGTTCCAGAATGGCACTGCAAAGAGCCATGAGCACACCCATACCCAGGCCGTTGCCGCTTTTGGAGGCGTCGAAAGAGCGCAGTTGTATAGAAAATTCGTGGGCACGCGGGTCTCTGTCCCCAACCAGTTCTTTTGTCTTGCTGTACAGGTTTTGCTCGGCAAACCGCACACTTTCCTGGAAGGCCGGAGGGGCAGGTTTGTTTAGAATTTTCACGCCGTTGCCAGGGCCAATGTTTACTTCAATCTTGTACAAGCCGACGGAATCGTCTTGTCCGCCGGTGTTGAGCGTCCAGACCTGGCCCGGCGGCTGGGGGTCTTCCCCAATAGTGTTCTCGCTGTGGATTTCAGGTGTAGCAACAAAGGTTTCCACACCATCAGCGCCTATTCGGTAACTGAAGTGGGTGTTTCGGAACTCGGCCGAACCAATCCGCTTTTGCTGTTCTTTTACTCTCCGGCGGTATTCCAGCGCTATCTTTACGGCCCATTCCAGCAATTCATCGGAAATAGGTTCCTCTGGGTTGGGCTGCATGAGTTTCAGTAACCCATTCAGCGTTTTGTTTACCGCGGTGGTGTCCCGACCGCTGAGTGCGCCCCCGTAGTCGATCCGGGGTATTACCTGGGAGATCCGGCTAATATCGCGCAGGCGAGTCCAACACTCGGCCAGAAAATCGCTGACCAAGCCAAAATGGCCAGTGAAATGCGATTTATTGAGTTTCGGAAAATCCCAGCCGGGTATAAAAGCATGCAGGCGATCCATGAAGGCCGTATCGTCGCGCATCTCCGGCGGTAAAGGCCCAAACAAATGGCCGATACGTTGCTGATGTTCTACATCCACGTCGAAATTACCGACCATTACGATGCCGCCATCGGCGCGGATGGGTTCCTTGCCTCTGCTAAACTCTCCGCTTTCCATATAGCCTTTCATGATATTTACGCCATCCTTCTGATCGAAGGAGACGCCCGATACCTCGTCGAAACAGACGACATCATATT
>CALEYM010000720.1 GCA_937926185.1 uncultured Bacteroidota bacterium
AATAAAAACCCGAGGGGCGGCCCCTTGTATTACCCCATGTTCCCCCACACGGCCTTATCAGATACGGAAGTCAACGCCATTTGGGCGTACCTGCAAACCGTGCCGACGATAAAAAATCAGGTGGCGCGGTATCAGCCGAAGCAGTAGTTTATTGTTGATTTGTTGATTTGTTGATTTGTTGATTTGAAAAATTCCGCTTGGCCGCCTCACCAAGCGCAAGGCCCTCAATTCAACAAATCAACAAATCAATTATTTCACGAGGGGCAGTTCCCGTATCCGCTTCCCGCTGGCGGCAAAAATGGCGTTGCAAAGAGCTGGAGCCGCGGGAGGCAATCCCATTTCGCCCAGGCCGCGGGGGGCATCGTGGCTTTCAACAAAGTGAACATCTATGATGGGTGGCGCTTCGGGCATGCGCAACATCCGGTAGAGATGAAAGTTTTGTTCCACCGCCGCGCCATTTTCGATCGTGACCTTTCCATAAAGGGCCGCGCTCAGGCCGTCGAGAATGGCGCCGGCCACCTGTTGTTCGGCGCCGGTGCGGTTGATAACCTGGCCACACCATACGGCTGCCGTTACCCGGTGTATTTTGAGTTGTCCGCCGGGCATGGAAATTTCGACGATTTCGGCCACGGGTACGCCGAAGGTGACGTGGGCTGCCAAACCGCGGTAATGCCCCGCCGGCAGCGGTTTGCCCCAGCCCGCTTTTTCGGCAGCCAGCTGGAGTACTTCCCGCAGGCGGCCGGTATCGTAGTCGCCGCCGTGGTCGCGGTATGGCATGATGCGGGGCGAGCCGATCATTTCAAGCCGGAAAGTGAGGGGGTCTTTGCCGGCAGCATGAGCCAGTTCATCGATAAAGGATTGAATGGCGAAAGCCGTCGAGTTGTGCCCCGGCGCCCGCCATGCGCCTACCGGGATATCAGATGACGGGTTTTTATATTCCAGGCGGTAATTGGGTACCATACCTGCCGGCAATTCATCCGGAAATACTTCCGTGGTATGCGGCGAACGGGTACTTTTCCGGTAGGCATACCGCGAAGTGGTGGTGCCCTTGGCGTGCCAGGCGATGAGCCGTCCGGCAGCGTCCAGGCCCGCTCTGATCCGGAACATGCCGGCGGGGCGGTAAAAATCGTTGGCCAGGTCGTCTTCCCGAGTCCATACCACTTGCACGGGGGCATTGGCCTTTTGTGAAAGTGTGAGGGCATCCGCGGCATAATCGAAGGCCAGGCGTCGCCCGAAGCCGCCGCCGCTGCGGGTGATGTGGACAGTGATGTCGTTTTCCGGTACTCCGCTGATCTGATGGGCATAGTATTTCACGGCGTCGGGCACCTGGGTGGGGCCCCATGCTTCCACTTTGTCATTTTGTACCCAGGCGGTGTAATTCATGGGCTCCATAGTGACATGGGCCAGCAGGGGCGCCTCGTAAGTGGCTTCCAAGACAGTGGCTGCATGGGAGAGCGCCGTTTTTACGTTACCGTCTTCCCGGATCACGGGCAGGTCGGCCGCATCCAGGATGTCTAAAAATTTACGACGCAGGTCTGCCGAGTTTTCTGCCGGTTGGCTCCCATCGCTCCAGCTGATGTCGAGCGCATCTCTGCCCTTTATGGCTGCCCAGGTGGAATCGGCCAATACTGCGATGCCGCCGCGCTGCAGGTAATCGTTTCCCGGGGCTTCAATAGGGATGATCTGCCTGACTCCGGGAATTGTCCGTGCCCGCGTATCGTCATAGCGTATCACTCTGGCGCCGAATTGCGGTGGCCGGGCAATGACCGCGTAAAGCATACCCGGAATGCGCACGTCGAGGCCGTACAGGGGCCGGCCCGATACGATCGCGGCGCTATCGACATCGTGTATATATGTGCCCAGCAGTTTAAAGTCTTTCGGATTTTTTAACGGCGGGTTTTCGGGTATGGGCTGCCGGGAGGCGGCTTCTGCCAGCTCGCCGTACGTCAGTCGCCGGCCGGAGGGGCGGTGTAATACGGTGCTGTTTTCAGCAACACATTCCGCTCTGTCTGCTTTCCAGGTTTCGGCGGCGGCTGCCAGCAACATTTCCCGGCCAGCGGCGCCCGCGCGGCGCAGGGAATCGTAGTTTTCCTGAATGGCCTGACTGCCGCCGCCCGTTTGGTCGCCGTGTTTTTCGATGTTCAGGTCGGCCATTTGCACCTGCACTTTCGACCAGTCGGCCTCCAGTTCTTCGGCTACGATCAGCGGTAGCGCGGTTTTAACGCCCTGACCGATGTCGGGATTTTTGGCCATAATGACAATGCTGTTGTCGGCTGAAATACGGATGAAGCCGTTCGGTTCGAAGTGCGCCGGGGGCGTTTTTCCCGCTGCGGCGAAAGCCCGGTCGAAGCGGAAACCCAGCAGGAAAGCGCCTCCCGATGTGAGGGAGACCTGCAAAAATTGTCGTCGTTTCATAGCAAAATTCACTTAACGTGAATGGGAAAACCGCTAAGCGGTTCGGCAGGTAATGATCGTAATTTTAACCGCCGCTTGTTTGTGAATTCGATAAAAGCAAGCCAAATATGCGTTATTGCAGCTTTTTGCCGCCCGATCGGAGAAAGCGCCGTTTATTTCAGGGTTAAAAAGATTCAATTAACAGGGATGGAAATTTCATTTACACGGAACGGCAAATTTTTCCGCGCCGATCTCGGCAGGCCCATGGATCTGTCTATCGTTTTGCGCGAAGGGCTGGATAATGTGAATTGTTTTTGGGCGCCGGCGGCGGAGTTCTCCCCGGTGGTGGCAGGCAGTTTTATCGGCAGTACGGCGCAAGGCGGGCCGGTCAATTTTTTCAACGTCCGTATCAACCCGCATGGCAACGGCACTCATACCGAGTGTGTGGGGCATATTGCCCGCGAGCGATACGTGCTGCACGAATGTCTGCGCGGGCACCATTTTTTGTCCAAATTAGTGAGCTTGTACCCCCGGCGGGCTGAAAACGGCGACGGGGTGATCTTTCGCGATCAGATGGAGGAGGTGCTCCGCGCGGGAGAATCGGAGGCCCTGATCCTGCGCACCCTGCCCAACGACGAGCTGAAAAAACGGCGCCAATATTCGGGCGCCAACCCGCCCTACCTGCATCACGAGGCGGTGACATATCTCGTCGGTTGCGGCGTGAAACATCTCCTGCTCGATCTACCCTCCGTCGACCGGGAAGAGGATGGCGGCGCCTTGCTGGCGCACCGGGCCTTTTGGCAGTATCCGCATGCCGTGCGTCGGGAATGTACGATTACCGAGCTGATCTTTGTGCCGGACGCCGTAAAAGACGGCTTTTACCTGCTCAATCTGCAAACCACGTCGCTGGACCTGGACGCCAGCCCCTCGAAGCCGGTTATTTTTGAAATCACAGAAATATCCCCCCTCCTTCGCGATACACTACCGTTGTGACCACCGTACCCACCATTCCCAGCGTATTGGCGTCGATAATGCTCATGTTGTCGTTGTGGGTGTGGTGATAACTTCCGAAGGATTTGGGCGGTTCATTGGGGATACTGATGATGTCGACCGTGGGGATGCGGGTGACTTCCATGACAAAAAAGTGGTCGTCGGTAACGGCGCCGCCATCGCGTTTCGGGAAGGAGCCGCCGAAGCCCAATTCAGCGGCGATGTTCCAGATGCGTTCCTGAATTTGCGGGGCATTTTGGGCTGAATAGCCCTCTTTTGGAAATACCGCGCCACGGGCGCCCACCATGTCGAGCAGAATGCCGAAACGGGCGGTGTAGCCCGGCTTGTGCAGGTTGCGCGCCCAATGTTGCGAACCCAGGCACCAGGTGCGCGCTTGCATCTGGGGCATCGACTGGGTCATCACGGATGGGACGTTTTCGTGGGCGCGGTCGTCGCCGAGGTCTTCGGCATCGAAGCAGATCAGGTCGACGCCGATGTTGAGCGGGTTGGCTTGTATTTGCCGCGCGATTTCCAGCAATACGCCCACACCGCTGGCGCCGTCGTCGGCGCCGAGAATGGGGTCGTTTTGGTTTTTAGTGTCTTTGTCGGCAATATGGCGGCTGTCCCAGTGCGCGCAGAGCAAAATACGATGATCCAGTTCGGGTTTGTATTGAGCGATGATATTGACTGCGTCGCGGGGGCCGAAGTAGGTTTTCGCCGTAAATTTTTGCTCGATCACGGTCATCCCAAATCGTTTGAATTCAGCGACCAGCCAATCGGCACATTTTTTATGCGCCGGGGTACCCGGCACCCGGGGGCCGAAATCCACTTGTTTTTTGACGAAAAAATAGGCCGAATCCCGGTTGAAGGTTGGGACATTAACGGTCACAGCGGGTTTGGCGGGCGTTTCTGTCGTCGATTTGGAAGACGATGAGCCGCGCTCCGGCAGCATATCTTTCAGATACGGGAAAAGGAACGCCGCGATCAGCAGCAGGACGATCCAGAGGCTTTTATTGCGGAAGAAATTGGTTGCCATAAATTTGAAAAGCAGTAATTTGCCGCAAAGAACGCTAATTAATGATGAAAATTTTTGCTACCCTCCTGATTTGCGCGCTGGCAATGCCGGCCTGCAAATCCTCCGGCTCATTTCCTGACAACCGGGAATGGAACCTCACTGAGTTAAATGCCAAACCGGTCCCGGCCAACGTAAAGGCCACGATCAAGTTTGACGCCGTTCAAAAGCGTTATAGTGGTAAAAATGCGTGCAATACATACGGCGGCGCCTACGAGTTGAACGGCTCTGCCCTGAAGCTAGGGCCGGCCATGTCCACCAAAATGTTTTGTGCCGAGGTGGCCGATTGGGAAACGGCGTTTATGAATATGTTGCCCACCGTGGACAATTACACCCACCGGAAGGGCGAACTGCGTTTGCAATCCGGGGATAAGGTGGTGGCGGTGTTTAAATGAAGGGGTTTAGAGGGTTTAGAAAGTTTAGAGGGGTTTAGAGGGTTTAGAAAGTTTAGAGGGGTTTAGAGGGTTTAGAAAGTTTAGAGGGGTTTAGAGGGTTTAGAAAGTTTA
>CALEYM010000721.1 GCA_937926185.1 uncultured Bacteroidota bacterium
AGGGTTTAGAGCCTCCCTAAACTCTCTAAACTCTCTAAACCCTCTAAACTCTCTAAACTCTCTAAACCCTCTAAACCTTCTAAACTTTCTAAACCCTCTAAACTCTTTGCGTCTACTTCCTCCCCGTTCGCCGGTCAAAATCATCCGCCCGGCTGCGCAGGATGGAGGCGCGTTCTTTAAAACGGGCTGCCTCCTGGCCCCGGTTCAGCTGTTCCAGGGCAAAAGCGTGCATATCCATAAAGCGGGCAATAACCCTGCTCGATTCGGCTTCGTTGCTGACTTTTAAGGGATCAGTTATCCGTACTTTAAGAAAATGGTCGGGGACATAACCGAGCAATTCAGTAGTCAGCGCGGCATATTGCTCAAAGTTTTTCTCTGTTTCCAGGGCCTTGAGGCGTTCGAGGTATTTTTCCCGGTACATGACCGAAAAATCCGTATTGTAGTAAGGGAATACCAGTTTATGTGGCAAATTGGCCGTGTATATGAAAGCCAGGGCTACTACAACAAGCGCGGGGAGTGTGGTTTTCCACTGCCTGGCAATGATGATGCGCGCCAGTTCTACAACGAAATAAGCGGCCAGCAGCGACATGATCGCAACCAGCGGCGAGCGGTACCGCGCCAGGCCGACTCCGATAAGGAGCGGAGAAGCGCTCGCCAGCGCCATCAGCAGGACGGGCGCCATTCGCGACCGCAGTCGCCAGAAGCCCAGCAAGAGGCCCGCCAGACCCAGGGGAGCTACCACGTAATAGGGCGCAGGCAATGCATCCAGCATCGGTGAAAACTCGCGGTAGTGGTAATAATTCATGTTATTGGGCGACTCATACCACATAAACAGGGTTCCGATTTTTTGCCGGTATAAGCGCCAGAAGTCCGAAAAGCTATCGAAGGTTTTCACACATTCCACCGCGGCGGCGCTCATCCGGCCACCGGTGTCGTGCATGATCCGGATCAGGGTGGGTTGATGAACGAAGGTTTCCATCGCCAAACCCTTTTTACTGTTAGCCGGGATGTAGGTCATGGCAGCGTTGCTGGCGAGGGTACCCATCGGAACGCCTACGGCGACATTGCGATAAAATACGGGCGACAGGGTCAGGAACAGGGCAACAGCATAAGCTGCCAGATTCTGCCCCAGCAACTTCCACTGGCCGCGATATTTCCAGACCATCCAGGCCCAGGCGGGCAGCAGGAACAGGATCAGGTACGATTGAGCCAGCAAGCCGAGACCGGAAACTATACCAAACAATATCTGGCTGCGCCAGTCGGGTTTGTCGAGCAGCCGGATATACAAATACAGCAGCAAGGCGCTCAAAAACACGGTGAGCGTGGTGCGCAAAAGCACCATCTCGAACACCATGACAGGCCCCGATAGCATGACGATCAGCGCGCCCAGTAGCCCGGCCACGGCGCCGAACATGCGCAGGCCGATCAGAAAGATCAACGCATTGGCGGCTGCGCCCAGTAAAAACTGCCAGAAATATACCCATTTCTGATCGGGTTCGAACAACGCGTAAGTGGCAGCCATCAAATAGGGATACAATGGTTCCTGGTGATACGCTTTGCCATTGTAAATGTCGTTGACCAATGCCCGGCGGGCCGCCACCGTATCGATCTTTCCGGTGCTGTCGGGGGATTGAGCCGAGTAGTAGCGGGCCGCCGCGTCGGGGTATTGTTGGAAATACCCCGTGGCGAACTCGCTGTGCCAGGAGTGATAAGGGTGCAATACCGTGTCGCACAGCCAGTCGCCTGCCGCGATATGTTTGGCCCAGGTATCGAAAAACTCCATGTCGCAGGACTCCCACTGATATTGGATCATCAGCGGGGTATTTTTAGCCTGCTGGTAATATAAAACGCGGGGTACCAGGGAAATCAGGAAAATAGCGGCCGCAACCCAAAGCACCTTCGCCCGCAGCCAGTTTTCCGCACGGTCGAGGACATCGGTCAACGGCGGAGCAGGGGTGCGTGACGTCGACGGGCTGTGTTTAGTCGGTTTTGCAGGAGCGGCTTTACGTTGGTCTCGTTTTGCCATAAGATAACGGGGACACGGTTGGTTTTAACGCGCGGTGAAAGTACGGAAGTTTGCCGGTAACTTTCACCGAACAATTTCCATTTTCCTGCCTGCCTTTTGTTTGTCCGTCTCCATGTTGTATTCATAAACCCCGGGTGACAAACCTGCCGTGTCATATTCGACAGTGTATTCTCCCGCTTCCTGCACAGTATCTGTCAGAACGGCAACTATACGCCCGCTCATATCCTGAACGGTCAGCCGTACGCGCGCGCGTTCGCCCAGGCGATAGCGGATGGTTGTCCGGTCTTTGGCGGGGTTGGGCGTGTTTTGTAAAAGCGTGATATCAGGCATGACAGGTTCGTGAGCCGGGGAAGTATAACCTGCTCCGTACATGGTGGCTACCCCATATCCCGGCACTGTCACGTTCAGAGTGTTGCCGGATACGGGCACATTGCCCTGTTGCCAATAACTGCCATTGGAAGAGGTGAAAGTACTGAAAGCGACCGGATGACTTCCGGCGTTTTGCAAACTTATGGCAACCGTTCTTGCCATCGGGGCACTGTTCACCAAAACAATGGTCATGCTCTCGTCCGCATCATGTACATAAGCGCTGGCCAACAGATCGTTGGCGCCGGCAACTGAAGTATTTACGCGGAGAGCACCGGGCCGGATATATTTAAAGAAGTGTTTGGCCGCCACGTATTTCGGCGCGCCTGCGCCGGAAGCCTGATTGCTGAGGGCATAGTCGGTGACGCCGCCATTGTCGTCCGACTCGGTAAAGGTCCAGTAAAGCCAGGCGCTTTCGCGGCCCGTAGTAAGCGCCTGGTGTATTTTCAATGCAATACTCCATCCTCCGTTTCCGGGGAAACCGGTTGCCGGAAACAACCAGGGGGCTTTTTCACCGGAGGTTTCCGTCATCCACGATTTTTTGCCGAAGGCTGTAAAACCCTGCACATCAGGCGGAATGCCGGGAGCGGGGCTGAGCTGCCAGCCGTTTGTCCACCAGTTCCATGACGTGGGGTTGGCGCCTGCCGAACTGGCCCCGTCGCTGTCGTATCCGTGGATGCAGAAAAAATCCAAGGCAGTAGCAGCAGCAGGGTCCAACGCGATGTTGCGCAGGTATTGCAGGTTTTTATGCACTGGACCACCGTATTCCCAAAGACCATAAGCATCGCCGCCCAGCAAGTCTTCGGGGCCCATGATGCGTATGCTTTCCAGGTCGTCGTATTTGTCGAATTCGGCGCGAACGGCTTTGAGCGCCGCGATATATTGCACGGAAAGCGGGTACGTGGCGCTGTTGTAAAACTGTTCGAAATTGAGTTCGTTCTGTATGCTGATAGCGTAAAACCGCACTCCGAAATGCTGCTGGTAGCCCCTGATATAAGCCGCCGTACCGCGGGCGAACTGCGTCAGCGCACTGGTTGGCCCCGATCCGCCCAGAGCCGAATCGTCAAATATGGCCAGGGATATGCCCGATATGTCGAGCCTCCCGCCGGCAAAGTTGCCGCCCCACACAAAAGGCCAGGGCGTGCCGGCCACGGGGCCGGGCCACCAGTTCTGGTTGTAGGTATTGCCAGAGGAAATTTTCACCCAGGGCGCCGGCGACCACAGCGAACCGATCAGCTTGAAATCGCCCAACTGATCCTTCCGGCCCAGGCCGGCGGGAATAGCCCCGTCGTTCGGGTAGCTGAAATATTGGACATTTTCATCGATGTCGGGCCCCATCACGCCGACAGGCGCCTGAAGGCCGCCGAAAATACGGGAATAGTCCTGTGGCCCGGTATAGGTGCGCACCCGGTTGTTTTCGGGGCCGTTGGGGTTATCGGGGTCTTCCAGGTTAAATACGTTGTTGGTACCGGAGCCCATAAACCAGGGCGAGTAGTAACTGAGGTTGGAATAAGGCGCAACGAAACGCGGCGTCAGGTCGACGCGGTAAATGGAAGCGCCCAAGTCGTCGTAGTAAAGTTGTTGCCACCAGGCGGCATTGGTTTCGTTGTTACCCTGATGCGCGCCGAAGCCGTCGATCACCTGTTGGCGCTCGTCGGCACGGACGTTCACCTGAATGTTTTGGGTAAATAAGGTTGCGGGGAGAAGGAGGAAAAATAACCGGAATGGGATGTTGTACAAGTTACGATCGAATAGTAGCATATAATGTAAACCAAATCTTTGATTACCGGTTCAACCAGGCTCTGAACTCCGGCGCTGTGCCGCGACTGACGAAGATGTCTTCCGTAAGGCCGGGATGCAGTACAACTTTCAGTTTGCCATTGAAATGTTTGTGTATCTGCCGGATGGCTTCCGGGCGGGCGATCACCTGCCGGTTGAGCCGGAAAAATATGTCGGGATCGAGCTGCGCGGCAATTTCTTCCATCGTCTCGTCGACAACAAACCGGCGGCCGTCGTTGCGTACCAGCCAGGAGATGCTGCTGTCAGTAACGAAATATGCGATTTCGGTTACGGAAACGGGAATTAATTCCTCGCGCCAGTTGACCAGAAAACGCTGCCGGTAAGCCGGTTTTTGCCCGGCAACGGATTTCAGGATGGCCGCCAGGTCGTTGCTAAACGATTCGACAACAGGCGGCTGGCTTTTGCGGAATTTTTCCAGCGCCACGATCAGTTCCATGCGGTCGATCGGTTTCAAGAGGTAGTCGATCGCATTGACTTTGAAGGCTTTAAGCGCGTATTCGTCGTAGGCGGTCGTGAAAATTACCGGCGCGCGGACAGTTGTTTTTTCAAAAATTTCAAAACTGAGCCCATCGGCCAGCTGGATGTCCATAAACACCAGGTCGACGTTTGCGCCGGTTTCAGCGAATAACCGTACAGCCGATTCGATACTGTCGGCCTCGCCGGTAATGTCGGCGTCGGAAGCGATTTCGGTGATCAGCCTGCGCAGACGCGATGCGGCGGAGGCTTCGTCTTCGATGATGATGATTTTCATAGTGTTTAAATTTGGTTTA
>CALEYM010000722.1 GCA_937926185.1 uncultured Bacteroidota bacterium
AATGCGCAGCGATGCGGACAGCTCGTCCGGCGATGTATACTGCACCGTCAGACTGCCGGTGGTAGGGGTGGGGAACGTTTTCAAAATGCGCAACTGTTCGTTTTTCCGCACCAGGTAAACGGCGCCTGAAACCTGTTGTTTGCCGTCAAAATAGATCGTGCGAAGCCGGTAGTAAGTCTGGGGCAGCGGGTATTTGTCTTCCAACTGATAACGGCGTTCCTGGTACGATTCCGGCAACCCTTGCAGCCGGCCGGTTTCTGTCCAGTTGACGCCATCCGGCGAGCGTTCGATGATATGCCACTGCACGTTTTTTTCGAGGACAGTGACCCAATTCAGGCGGTTGAAGCCGGGATGTACCGAACCGGTAAAAGACTTCAGTTCCACCGGCAGAGCGACGAGACCGAAGTGGGCGCCGAATTCGCCGAGTTGAGATTTGTTTGTCTTGAATTCCAGGTAAAACGAAGCGGTACCGCTGGTTTGGACATCGCTTACGATGCCTGTATCCAGCAAAATGACGTCGGCTGTACTGTGTTGTAATGGCGAACAATCCGGACCAGGGCCGGTATAATGAGAAACCACCAGATCAGCCGCGGTGTTACTGAACAGTTGAGTTTTCAGTTTCAGCGCGTCCAGTTCATAGTTGTAAAAAAACAGCCGCAATTCCACCGGGGCAGCGGGCGCCATGGAGGAACTGAAATTAAAATAAGCCGGCATGTAAGGGACGCCGTTTGAAGAAACCGGGATGGAATCAGTGTGCGTGATCAGCTGGCAAAAAACAGTATCGAGGTTCTGGGCGCCCGGCTTGATCGCAGCGATCAGCCGCCCTTGATCCAGATTGTCTTGTCCGCCGTATATGCCGTACCAGCGGTCGCCGCCGGGTTGGGTGCCGTCGACGCCGGCCACGGAATAGGTTTCAATACAATTGCCGTCATTGAAGCGATAAATGCCGTCGAGCACCTCGATGCAGAAAGTGCCGCTGGAGGTGCCGAAACCATCCACTTGCACATAGTAGGTTTCTCCGGGTGTCAAGCCGGTATAATATAGTACCGCGCTAAATCCGTTGTTAGCCGTTCCATTATCTTCGTCGCTTTCAACGTATTCGAAGGTGGAATAATCGGCCGGGTCAGTAGCGCTGTACAAGGCCACCTGTGAATCGTAGTTGTCGCCCAGCGGTATCTGGTCTGTGGAAATAGTGACGGTGCCGGAAGCCGGCGCCTTGAATTGGAACCACACTGTTTGATCGGCCTGTGTGATCCAGCGACCGGCGATCAGGTCCGATGATGCATCGGTTTGACTATCCGGGTCGGGTTCTCCGGTCGTATAATCTGCCGTGCCGTTGGCGTGAATATTGCCGGTACAGGGTTCATTGACGATTAACGTGATGGCACTGTCGGCATTATCATTCAGCGGGGCACAGTCGATGATTTTAAAGGTAATCGTTGTCGGGTCTATTTTTTGAGGATCCACGAGTATCAGATATGGCACACCGGCTGTAAGGGGCCCTAAGTTCAGCGTATCATTGCCATTTGAGCCTCCGAAACAATTCCAACCGTTTGGGGTACACCCGTCCGCGGCTTTTTTAAAATAAAAATCGACAAAGTTCCCACCCGTTACCTGGGTGACGGCCACCTTGAATGTTTTACTGACGGGCGCCGTGAACTGAAAAACGGTCTCCTGGCCTAATGTAGGCGCTGATGGAGCGGAGCAATTTTGGAGCCAGATCCCCGGCCCAATCGATTTGGTCGTCGCGGGTTGGTTGCAGGCTAAAATATGGTTGCTTGAGAAACAGTTGACGGTGGTGGTAAATATTAATTGCTGAAAACTGCTCGTATCGCCCGGGCACAAGGTACGTACCCAGAGGCTGTAATTGGTAAGTTGGGTCAAACCGCCGATATGCAGCGTATTGGTGGTGACCACGCCGCTGTCCAATGCAATTCCGGAACCCGGCGCGTAAGGGATCAGCCCTATTTTCCATTCATACCCAGCGGCCCCGGCCATAGCTACCCAGGATATGTGCGCGGCGTCCCCTTCCACCGAATCGGTTTTTAACAACAATACTTCATTGCAACCGGCGGGTGGCGCGCAACTGACAGTCGCGCTCCAGCCATCCCTTTCAATCTGGTCATCGGAGGTAAAATGAATCGTCAGGCAGCCATTTGCCGTGGTGGCTGTAAAGGGTCCCGGAACAGGAATATTGCCGTCAAAAGCGCCAAAACTCAGCAGCAGGTTGATCGAATCGCCGTTGTAAATGCCAAGCACATCGCCGTTTTGCGTATAAAAGTCTGAAAAGGTTAGGGTAACGACCTCGCCCGGCGTATCCGGACAAACAACCATTGTGTTGTCTTCATTGGGGCTGTAGTTGCCATTTGGCCCGCCGCTATCGTAAAATTCATCCCCGCACCCGGGCGGCGTTACAAATTCCAATGGACCGAACCAGGCGCTGGTATCGCTCGCGCATTTCGTTTTAATGTACAGAAAATACGACTGCCCGCTCGACAAGCTGTCGAGATAAAGAGCGTTTACCGTCACGGTGTCAGACAATAAAGCGGAGCCGGTACCGGGAGTGAATGCCGCGGTGTCCAATTCCCATACATAACCCATGGCGCCGAAGATGCCCGTCCAGGAAATAGCGGCGGAGTCGCTGTTCACAAAATCCAGCTTCAGATCGAGCGGGTCGAAACAATCGGTGGCAGTATCGCAGCTGATCAGGGCAGCCCAGCCATCCATCTCGTTAGCTCCATTGGAAACAAACTGCACCGTCAGGCAGCCGGTAGCGTTGGTGGCCGTTACGGGCGGAGGCAAAGGATTCAAATTGCCGGCATAGGCGGCGATAAAGGGCGCCGATATGCTTGTGCCGTCGTAAATACTCAGGACATCAAAAAGTTGTTGTGTCCTGAATTCCAAAAATGTCAGTGTTACCGTATGCTGTGCCGAATCGGGGCAGATGGTTGTCGTATAGTTCTCATTCTCCGAATAATCATCATCCGGCCCGCCGCTGTCGTACAAGGTATCGCCGCAGGAAACAGGCGTGGAAAACGAAATACTGAGCCAGTTGCTGTACGTGGCGCTGTCGCATCGGCTTCGGATCAGGAGCACGTAGTCCGTTTGGCTGGATAGGTTGTTCAAAGTCAGGGTGTCTGCGGAAGTGGTATCGCTTAAAACAGGTGTGCCGCTGGTATCGAAGGGGGCGATGCCGAGTTCCCATTCAAACAGATCCGCACCGAACAATGCCATCCATGATATTTTGACGAAAGTGCCGCCAACCGAGTCTACGGAAAGATCGGCAAGACCCAGGCAGGAATCGGGTTTCATGC
>CALEYM010000723.1 GCA_937926185.1 uncultured Bacteroidota bacterium
GTCCCAAGCTTGCCACACATTTCTTCACCAATATCTAAAAATGAAAAAAATGATCACTTACCTTCTCGCAGCCGTGGGGCTACTTCTGCTGATCTGGGCAGTTCTTGTCGTGGTAACGCCCAAACTCATTTATCGAACCTCCATTCGTATTGAAAAACCCGCTGAAGCAGTGTT
This sequence comes from uncultured Bacteroidota bacterium, assembly GCA_937926185.1. Lineage (GTDB taxonomy): Bacteria > Bacteroidota > Bacteroidia > Chitinophagales > Saprospiraceae > M3007. The sequence goes on from CALEYM010000723.1 coordinate 175, forward strand.
CGGTTTCATAGATGATTATGCTAATGCGCCCCGTTGGCTCAACGGTTTGACCGATGTGCAGGTAACCGGCGGCACCCCGGGCACAAAAGGCTCTACTGCCCGTTACACTTTTGTTGAAAACGGTCGTACGGTCATTTTCGACGAAGAAGTACTGGCCGTAGAACCGGGCAAATCCATCGAATTTCGTCTGAAAAGTGATGATTTGATCCTGCACACGTACCTGGAAGTGGTGGCCGACGGAAACGCGGCTATTTTGTCCATGCGGAACGAGGTGACGCCCCTGTCCTTGGTCATGCGGGCGTTGAATCCCTTTGTGAAAGGCATGATGCGCGGGCGGCAGGAGGCGGATTTAATGAGGTTAAAGGAAATACTGGAGCAGGGTTGATTTTTACAATTTTTCTCCTTTTACTAAAAATCCTGAACGGATAGCCTGCTCTTTCAGGTGCAGGAACCGTTTCCGCTCTTCGTCGCCCATGAACGCCAGGAAGTCGGATTCGGATGGGAAACTAACGAGGTGGATTTCATTTTATAACTTCCTATTCAATTGTTTGGCCAAACATGATGCGATGCCCGTCGATGGTTCGGATACCAAATTCGCGCATCCCCCAGGGTTTGTCTTTTGGGTGCGACAGCATTTCCACGCCCCTGGCAAAGAATTCTTCAAAAAGGGCGTCCAGCCCTTCCATCCGGATGTAGGCGAAGTAGGAATGATTGCGGGTTTCGAAAGCCGGTACGTCATCGGCACATTCGCCGAGCATCACGACGATGCCATCGCGGCGCAGTTGATGCCAGCCGTCCTGCGCCCAATCGGTCGTAAAGCCCAGTTTTTCAATGTAATAAGCGCCCGAAGCTTGTAAATCTTTGACAGCCAGGACGTAGCGGGTTTCCAATATGCTTGGTTTCATGCCTCAATTTCTAATTTTTTATGCCATAAAAAATAAGAAACAAACAAAACGGCTATAAAGACCAGCATGAAAAACACCTGGAATTTCATGCCTTCGACCGAAAGCAGCGAGTAAAAACCGCCTGCCAGGTCGAAAAACAGCCCGGCGTAAGCCCATTCTTTGATGCGCCGGAATGTCGGGACGAGAATGGCGACGACGCCCAGGATTTTGGCAACGCCGAGAAACGGTATAATGTACTTCGGGTAACCGAGATGGTCGCTCAGAAACTGAACGGCTTCCGGAGAAGACAGCACGTTCGAAATGGAGCTGAACACCATAAAGGCGGAGAAGAGGCCGGTAACGACCCAATAGAAAATGTTGATCTTTTTCATTTTTCAAATTGTTTTATGTTTTTGACCATGCAAAGGTGTATGTATTTTAAAAACAATTTGTGTTGTAAATACGTCAAAGCATGGGGGTAATTGCGACGTTTGATACGCACCGGTGCGAAACCTGTGTTTTCAATTCAGTCGTTTTTGAAAACAAACGCTGTTGTACACACCCGAGTACTGTCCATAGTTCGGAATGCGCTGGTAGCCGCACTTTTGGTAAAGCGCGATGGCTTCCGGTTGATTTTGGCCGGTTTCTAAGCAACAGGCGCGCATGCCCAATTCAATTGCCCAGCGCTCCAGCTCCGACAGCACCTTCGAGGCGATACCCCTGCCCCGGGCTTCCGGTAAAACGAACATCCGTTTTACTTCCATTACGTCTGCTTCCAAAGGTTTGAGGGCGCCACAACCGACGGCGCGGTCGTCGAGATACGCCACCACGGTTTGCCGGATTTGGTTGAGCTGATTAAACTGGTTGTAAAAGGCGTGGTCTTCGCCGTCGCGGACGGCCAGTTCGGCGTCGAGAAGCCGGACGAGTTCAATGAAATCGGGGTCGTTGGCATCGGTTCGTTTCAGCAGGATGTCGGACATGGGTGGAAAGGTAAATCTTTATAAAATGAAACGCCAATATGGCCGTAAACGTGCTCATTTGTCCCGGGTTCATCAAAAAATTTACGTCCATGACAACAAAAACACAACTACTCGCCTGCTTTCTTGCAGCCTGCTTTTTCAGCTCCCTGAGCGCCCAAAACTATGACGTGTACGTCAGCGACGCGGGCAATTTCAACCAGCCGCCCTGGCAGATACTGAAATTCGATGCCAACGGACAAAACGGTCAGGTGTTCATCTCCGATCACCTGGCCTGGCCGCAGGACATTTTGTTTCTCGAAGCCGAAAACACGGTACTCATTACCAACCTGAGCAACGGCCGCATTTCCAAATTCAACGCCGCGACGGGCGCTTTTACCGGCGAATTCGCCACCGGTATCGGCGGCCCCACGCGGATGAAAATCGGCCCCGACAGCCTGCTCTACGTGCTGCAATGGGTGGGCAACGGTAAAGTCTGGCGCTACCGGCTGGACGGCGCTTTCGTGGACGAGTTTACAGCCGTGGGCGTACCTGCCAGCATCGGCCTCGCCTGGGATGCCGCGGGCAACCTGTACGTGTCGTCCTACAATGGCAAGTACATCCGGAGATTCAGCCCCGCGGGCGCCGATCTCGGTATTTTTATCAGCTCTAACCTGGCCGGCCCCACCAATATCTGGTTTGACGACAACGGCGACCTCCTGGTTTTTGATTATAACGCCGGGGTGGTCAAACGATTCGACAGCACGGGCAAATACCTCGGCGTTTTTATCACCGGCGTTCCGCAGTGCGAAGGCGTCGATTTTCTGCCGGACGGCAATATCATCATCGGCAGTGGCGGCACTTCTTCGGTCCGGATTTATACGGCTACCGGCGCCTTTGTCAAAAATTTTGTTGCTCCTGCCACGCTCGGCCTGAAAACGCCGAACGCCGTGGTACTTCGTCCGACGCCTGTTTCGTCTACCCGAGTGGCGTATAAAGAAGCCGTTCTGGTGACGCCGTCGGTGGGCGCCTACTTCCGGATAACCGGCCCGGATGTTTTGCAGCCCGATTCCACGTTCGAGGTCTATAACCCGGCGGGAATATTGATCCGGAAAATTAATTTTGCCAACGGCGCCGGCTGGGATGCGTCGGGGTTGCCGGACGGGGTATATCTTATTCTTGCAAAATTGCCCGACGGCAGTGTCGCCGGCCAAAAAGTAGTTGTTCAAAAATAATATTCTAAACCCTCTAAACCCTCTAAACCCTCTAAACCCTCTAAACCCTCTAAACCTCATAAACC
>CALEYM010000724.1 GCA_937926185.1 uncultured Bacteroidota bacterium
TTAGGCGCATTTGCCGCCCTGTTTTTGTGTTTCAGCAAAAAACTGGTCGCCAAAACCTGCCCTTCACTTAATACAGCCGCTACCTTCACATCCGACAGTTGCGCCCCCGGTCTTACGCCCTGCATTTTGTGTCCGGGCGAACCATTTACCCTGAATGTTACCGGTCAAGACCTTCAGCCGGGCTCCTGCGTGAATTGGTATTACGGAACCACCGACACGTTCAATCCATACAATGGCGGGGGCATCCTGCTGGGCTGTTCGGAAGTGGCCGCCCAGCCACCCAATCCCTGTAACGAATGTCCTTCCATACTCGGCATATTGGTAGACGCCTGCGGAACGGAAGAGAACAATGAAATCCTGTTTTTATGGTCGGGCAGCGGATTCGCCGTAGACAGCGCCACGCTCGATTTCGACACGGCCAACAACGGCCCCATTGCCGCCGACGCGGATATTGGCGCCGGGTGCAACTGGCAGGCGCCCGATTCCATTGCCCTGGCTACCGTGCGGGCCATTTGCCCCGATGCATATATTGTCGGCGCCGGGCCGGGCGAAACTGTGCCGGCAGGCGTACCAGTGGTGGTATTCACCAGTGCGGGATTCGATTTTAGTTATACATTCAATGGCAGCTGCCCGCTGGCGCCGGTCATTTACGTGCTGCAAAACGGTTGCGCCCGCACGATCGGCGCATTTTCCAATGGTACCAGTAATGGCGCGCGCCAAACGACTTTCGCCCTGAATTGCGGCTGCAACTGGACGACCAATTATACTTGTAATTCACTCATCGGAGGCGACGGGGCATTTGTGGTTGACGGGGGAAATCCGCCCATTGATTACGGCAACACGGGCTGCGACTTCCCGGCAATACCCGGCGCCGATACCAGTACCGCCGTTTTTGTGATCGCGGCATTTACCGATACGATTGTTCCGGCCTTATGCAATAACGGCCCTTACTGGATCGTGGGCGCGGCAGACAGCCTGCCCGACTCCTGTGCGCAAATACTGACCAACTACCTGCTGTTCGATGTCATTTGCCCAACGCCGGTTTTGGGCCAGGCCGATGTATGCCAAAACGGCGGCGTTTTTGACCTGACCCAACTCGCAGACCCGTTACTGCCCGACGGCGCCTGGTCGGGACCCGGGGTGAACGGCGCCATTTTCGACCCCGCCGGCCTGAGCGGCCCGCAGATACTGACCTTTACGCCTTCAGTGGATTGCGGCGTTCCGGCCACTACCACTATTACGGTGTTGGTTCCGCAATCGGCGCAGATGAGCCTGACCGGCCCGGATACGATCTGCGCCGGATTGGCGAATTCTTTTTCCATCGATGTTGCCGGCGGACGGACTCCTTTTACGTTTATCTATGCCATCAATGGCCAACAGCAATCGCCGGTGACGGGAGACTCAGACCCGTTTTCCTTCTTTATACCGCCTTTCAGTACTGCTGGCAGCGTAGCAATACAACTGGATTCCATTTTCACCGACGGCTGCCCCGGCATGGTTGCCGGCGCCGACACTATAGAAATTCTGCCCGCGCCTGAGGCGAGTATCGTATCGGATACCATTACCTTGTGCAACGGACAGATGGATACGGTGTTGATAAACCTGAGCGGCCCTGGGCCATATACCTTTCAATACGCGATCAATAACACACCCCAGCCGCCAGTTGTGACGGCGGATACCTTGTATAAAATTCCGGTAACCGCCACAACCGGATTAACCGTGTTTTCCCTCGTCAGCGTGAGCGGCGGCGGCTGCAACGGCACAGTCGGCGGCAGATACGGCATCTCCGTGGCGCCAATTCCAACAGCCACGCTTTTGGGCGACACTACTATATGCTCCGGCGAATTGACGCCGCTGACTATCAACTTTACCGGTTCCGGGCCTTTTATCGTGGAGTACACGGCCAACGGAGCCCCGCAAAAACCGGATACGTCCTTTTTCAATCCCAGAGTATTATTGGTCAATCCCAACATTCCGACTTTTTACAAAATAACCGGAGTAGCCGCGAGGGGCTGCCCCGGAACCGTTTCCGGACAGGCTACCGTCAATGTGTTGCCACCTTTTTCGGCCAGTATATCCGGCGGCGGACAAATCTGCCAAAACGGTACCGGTACCACCATCACGGTTACTTTTGCCGGGCCAGGGCCGCAATACACCTTTGTTTATTCCGCTCAATCGGGCGGCAATCCACCGGTCATTTTTCCGCCGATTACGACAACGTCTAACCCCTATACTTTTGCGGTAAATCCTCCGATTGGGACGATATACCGCCTGGTAAGCGTTTCAAACGGCGTTTGCAACGGCTCAGTCAGCGGGCTGGCCGTCGTGGCTGTGTTTACGCCTTCAACAGCTACCTTGTCGGAAGACCTGACTTTTTGCGATTCGGCGAACACCACCCTGATGGTGGATTTCACCGGCAGCGGGCCTTTTTCACTGGTGTACACGGTGAACAACGTGACGCAACCCACCGTAGAAACCTTTGACGACCCGTATTTCATACCGGTAAATATCACCAGCACAACAACGTATGAACTGATCAGCATTGAATCGCCGGGCTGTACAGGCTCAATCACCGGCAATCCGGACGCCACGGTGACCATTAATTACGCGCCGTCATATACCAACCTCGTTTCTAATTGTAACCTGCAAACGGGTACCTATACGATTGAATTCGACGCGGTGAATGCCAGCTTGCCGCTGACGGTGGTGAGCGGTGGCGGCTCGTTTACAGGCACGCATTTTTCCAGCGACCCGATCCCGATGATACAGCCGTACAATATCGTTTTCCGCGATGCAAACAATTGTGGAGACATCACTATCGCCGGGCCATCTACCTGCAATTGCAGCACGAACGCGGGTACAATGGACCTCAATCCGGTAAGCGCCTGCGTCGGATCGACCCTGACGGTGACGCACAACGGCGATCAGTCGCTCGATTCCGACGACTTGCTGCGGTTTATCCTGCACACCAGCCCGGCGCTTCCGGTGGGCCAGATACTGGGTTGGAGCCCCACGCCTTCCTTTGTATTTGGTCCTGGTATGCAAACGAACGTGACCTATTACGTTTCTGCCGTGGCAGGAAATCCGGATGGAAACGGAAACGCAAACCTGAGCGAACTGTGCGCATCCGTATCACAAGGGACGCCGGTCATTTTTTACGACCTGCCGCTTGGCCGTATTGATTCGATCGGCCCGGTATGCCCTGCCGACACCGTCCTGATACCTGTTATCCTTTCCGGCGCCCCGCCGTTTTCTTTTTCCTACGCCATAAACGGCGTTGCGCAAACCGCGGTTACGAATGTGGCCACAACCGTTTATCAGTTATCCGTTCCGGTCGGAGGCCCCACACTGGTCACACTGGGGCCGGTAAACGATTTGTTTTGCGCTAATAATACTGTCGATTCGTTTGCTGTGGAACTGGTTCCTTCTCCACAGGTGAGCAACCTGACCCTCGTTTGCGATTTTGCAACCCAAACCTATACGGTGGAGTTCGACGTAAGCGGCAAAGCGCCATTTTTTACCTCCGGGAATGCGGGCTTCTTCAACGGCAATCATTTTACCAGTCTGCCCATCAGCACCAGCCTACCCTACTCCATTTCCGTGACGGACGCTAATTTTTGCGGGCAAACAACAGTAAGCGGCGTATCGAACTGCGTTTGTCCGACGCAGGCGGGCGCCATGGTACTTACAGCCGCGGAAGCCTGCGCCGGCGAACCCATAACCGTAACGCACCAGGGTAATCAAATGCTGGAGCCGGACGATGTGTTGGGTTTCGTACTGCATACCCTGTCGGGCAACGTTCTGGGCGCCGTGTTGGGCGTCCAAAACCAGCCGGTATTCAATTTTAATCCGGCAACTATGACGCCGGAAACGCAATATTATATTTCAGCAATAGCCGGAAATGACGACGGCAGCGGCATAGTGGATTTGAACGATCCCTGCCGCTCGGTATCGCCGGGCGTACCGGTACTGTGGCATGCGGCGCCGACGGCCACGATTGATGCCAGTTTTGATATTTGTCCGGGTGGAAATGTAAAGATTCCCGTCACTTTTACCGGTTTGGCGCCATTCGATTTTACCTATACCAACAATGGCAATCCCAATACCGTCAACGCGACGCAAACCACGTACTCCATCAACGCGACGTTGTTGCAATCGGCAACTTTCTCGGCAGTATCCATAAATGACCAGCGATGCCCGGGTACGGCCGCGGGACAAGCGGTCGTAACGGTACATCAACCGCCGGTTATCGACAATATTATTGTCTCCTGCGCGCCGGACAATGAGTCCTATAGGGTAGAATTCGACGTTTTGAACGCCGATTTTACCACGTTGATGATTTCTGGCGGCGTGACCGGCAGTTTTGACCCGAATACGGGCCATTTTACCAGCGATCCCATTCCCGCCCAAACCGGTTATGCGGCCATCGTTTCCGATGTCTGGAATTGCGGACTGGATTCGATCAGCGGAGGCGCCAATTGCGCCTGCGTGACCAGCGCCGGATTAATGAACCTGACGCCGCTGAATTTGTGCTACGGCGACACGGCCGTCACGCAGCCGTCAAGCGGCTTCTTTCTGGGCGCCGGCGATACGCTGTTGTATGCCCTGGTAACCACCCCGGCGCCGAACACCTGGACTGTCGTGACAACCGGAGATTCGCCTGTTTTCGCGTTTAATCCCGCTTCGATGGTTCCCGGACAAACCTATTATATCGTGGCCCTGGCCGGGAACAAGACCCCGGGCGGCGTGGACCTTGCCGACAAATGTTTTAACTACACACTGGGCCCCGCGGCAGTATGGCAGCCGGAAGCCGTTGCTATCCTGGGCGCCGATACGGATCTGTGTCAGGGCGATACTGCCACGTTGGTCGTATCGCTTTCCGGCAATGGTCCGTTCAATTTCATGTACTCGGCGGGCGGCATCGATCAGCCGGCACTGAGCACCGGCGCCACCCAGTACCTGCTGCCCGTAGCGCCTGCTTCAAATACGCTATACACCCTGACCAGCCTGACGGCAAACGGTTGTACGGGCAGCATTTCAGGTTCGGCACAGGTGACGGTATTCCCTAAACCGCAGATACTGAATGTAGTGCAGGATTGCGACCTGACGACAGAAACGCTTACCCTGCGATTCTCCATCGGAAACGGCGGCGCGCCAAACGGACCGTACACCGTAAGCGGCGTTGCAGGGACGCTGACCGACACCAGTTTCGTATCGCAACCGATTCCAAACGGACTGGCATACAATATTGTGGTTTCCACGCCGGAAGGTTGTACGGCTGTCCTGAGCGGCACGGCCAATTGCAACTGCGCAACCAATGCGGGCACCCTTTCACCTTCCGGCCCCCTGGATGTTTGTTTGCCCGGCAATGCCATTTTACAACCCAATAGTGACGCCGTAGTGGAGAGCGATGACGCCCTGCAATATATTTTATACGAAAATGCCGCGACCCTGCCGGCGGGAATTCTGGCGACAAGCAGTACGCCCGAATTTCCATTTCAAACAGGCATGGTGACCGGCCAAACCTACTTTATCTCCGCGATTGCCGGCAATTCCCTGCCCGGCGGCGGCATCGATCCTATGGATCCGTGTTTGTCCGTTTCTCCCGGTATCCCCATTGTTTTCCGGGGTCAACCGACAGCCACCCTGGCCGGTGACACAACCGTATGCACCGGCGGAAATGTCCGGTTCAGAATACAGTTCACCGGCACTTCGCCCTTTAAATTCGTTTATGCAATCAACAATAACCCGCAAACGGCCATTGCCGCTCCGCAAAATATCTTTACCATCACTTCCAACAATGTACAACAGGATCAGGTATTTACGCTGATCTCCGTGGAGGATGAATACTGTACGGGGATCGTCAGCGGCTCTTACACGGTCACTATTCAGCAAGGACCCGCCGCCACGATCCTGTCGGACACAACGATATGCCCCGGTTCGGAAGCCGTGCTGGCGCTGCAACTCAGCGCCGCCGACACTTTCGATGTGACGATAAATGGCGGCCTGACCCCCATTCAGTTAAACGGCGTACAGAGCGGCGCCACGTTCACGGTTCAGCCGTCTGGTACGACCAGCTACACTATTGGCGCGCTGACGGCTTACGGCAATTTGTGTCCGGCAAAACCCGCCGCGGGAGCCACCGTAACGATCGCGCCGGCATTATCAGTCAATGCCACCTTGTCGGATTACGGCGGCGGATTTAATGTCAGTTGCCCCGGCGAAAACGACGGCTCTATTACTCTGGCCCCCTCCGGCGGTATTGCCCCGGTGAAGGCAACGTGGAGCAACGGCGCCAATACGTTGATGCTCAAAAACCTCGCGGCCGGGACATATTCCGTAACCCTGACGGATAACATCGGTTGCCAGATTCAGGATTCTTTTATGCTGACGGCCTCTCCCGGCCCGGAAATTATCGCAGTATCAGATGCGCCCGTCTGTTTTGGCGAGCGGTCGGGCTCGATCACCGTTCAACAGGTGAACGGGGGCGTTGGCCCTTACACTGTTTCGCTAAACAACCAGGCGGGCCAAACGGCGGACGCCTTTCCATTCGTATTGCCCAATCTCGCCGCCGGCCCTTATCAGTTGACCGTGGAAGACATCAACGGGTGTGCGTCCAGCATCAATGTGTTCCTTTACGACCCGACACAGCTGAGCGTCAGCCTCGGGCCGGACACAAGTATTTACTTTGGCGACAGCATCCTGATCGAAGCCCTGGTGAACAGCCTGGCCATCGATTCATTTGCCTGGTCGCCGCTTGCCGGGCTAAAAAATCCCGACGCGTTGCTCACCGAAGTCAAACCCGCGCAATCCACCGTATACAAAATATGGGTGCGGGATACCGCCGGCTGCCGGGCCGAAGCCGACATCCTGATCGCCGTATCGCGGGAAAAGCGGGTCTTTATCCCCAATGTTTTCCAGCCGTCATCGCCAAACGGCAATGGCATCCTCACGGTGTATGCCGGCCCGGAGGTGAAACGCGTACGGTCTTTCCGGGTGTACGACCGCTGGGGAGAATGCGTATTTGAAAAACCCGATCTGATCCCAAACCAGGCCGCCGATGGCTGGGACGGGCGCTGGCGCGGGAAAGAAGCGCCTCCCGGCGTTTACCTGTACGTGGCCGAACTGGAGTATTTCGACGGGGGGACGGAAGTGGTTTCGGGAGATGTGACGGTGGTGCGATAGTTCAGGTTGATAGGTTTCCTGCCGTCGTCAGTCGAAGGAAGTCGGATAATCTTCGAGGGAGGTTATTAGAGCCACAGGTTTTAGCATACTTTTGCGGCGCTTTTGAACCAGTCATTCATACGACCTGTAAATGGAGGAGAAACAAAGTAATGTTAATACCATCATTGGCCTGGGGCTGATCTTTTTGTTGTTGTACTTGTGGATGCAATATTCGGCGCCGCCGGCCAAAACGGATCAAAATACCGGTCAGCCTGCACAACCCATTGAAAACAAGCAGGATACACCGGCAACGGCGGCAACGCAACAGCAAACTCCCGCGGCTATCAGCGATTCGGCAAAGTTATCGGCGCTTGCCGCATCCTACGGGGCATTCGCGCCCGCCGCGACCGGGCAGGAACAAACGGCTACGTTGGAAAACGACCTGCTGCGCGTAACTTTTACCAACAAAGGCGGACGGATAAAAGAAGTTTTTCTCAAAAAGTACGATAAAATCAGCGTCGACAGCACCGGCGGAGACGTAAAAAACCCGCTCCGTTTGCTGGAAGACAGCAAAAACCGCTTTGAATACCTCATTCCCGCGGCAAACACGCCTGCCGGCGTGAACAGTGCCGATCTGTATTTTACCGTCAGCAAAACAGACAATACGCTCACCTTCCGGGCGCCTGCCAGCAACGGCGGCTACCTGGAACAAAGTTATACCCTCAGCCCGGATAATTACCAACTGAACTACCAGATCACGGCCAGCAACCTCCAGCAGGCGCTTGCCCCAGGCCAGAATTTTCTGCGGCTCAACTGGGTGAACCATCTCGACAAACTGGAGCGCAACCAGGAGTACGAGCGCACCATGTCGTCCGTTTATTTTAAACCAAACGACGCGGACCCGGACTACTGCGACTGCCGGAGCGATGACAAAGAAAGCCTGGGCGAAAAGCCGGTAAAATGGTTCAGCCATTCCAACCAATTTTTCAATACCGCGATCATTGCCCAGGACTTTTCGTTCCGGGAGTTTACCGGCGAAACCGTCATGCTGACGGATGCCGACAAGGATCTCAAAATACTGCGTTCTTCCGCCGTCGTGCCGCTGGACAATGGCCGGGTCAACATGACCATCTATAGCGGCCCGAACGAATTCGACAGGCTGCGCGCTTACGGTATTGCCCTGGAAGACATTATTCCCTTCGGGGCCAGTATCTTCGGAGCCATCAACCGCTGGGTGATGCAGCCGATGTTCCAGTTTTTATCCACTTTTATCGGCAGCGCGGGCATCGTGATCCTGGCCCTGACCCTGGTGGTAAAACTGCTGTTGTACCCGCTCACCTACCGGATGGTGCACAGCCAGGCCAAAATGTCGGCGCTGAAACCCAAAATTGACGAATTGCGAAAAAAGTTCGGCGGCGACCAGCAGGCCATGTCGGTGGAGACTATGAAACTGTACAGCGAGCATCACGTCAATCCCCTCGGCGGCTGTTTGCCTATTTTGTTGCAAATGCCGATCTGGTTTGCCCTGTATCGCTTTTTCCCGGCTGCTATCGAATTCCGGCAGGCCGGCTTCCTGTGGGCAACCGACCTGTCGAGCTACGACGTGGCATTTCACTTGCCCACCTACGTTATGGGCTTCGGCAACCACATCAGCGCCTTCACGCTCATCTGGGTTGTCACCACGCTGTGGTACACCTGGTACTCCATGAAACAGATGGACGCCAATGCCATGGCCGCCAACGACCAGATGAAAGTGATGAAGTACATGCAATACGGCATGCCTGTTATTTTTATGTTTTTCTTCAACAGCTTCGCCTCCGGCCTCACCTTGTATCTCTGTTTCAGCAACATTCTGAACATAGGCCAAACAGTAGTCACCAAACAATTCCTGATCGACCACGAGAAGATCAAGGCGCAACTGGAAGCCAACAAAAACAAGCCGAAAAAATCGGGCGGCTGGCGCGAACGTTTCGAAGCAGCAATGAAGGAGCAACAACGGGTGCAGGAAGAAAAGGCGAAGAAAAGCAAAACAAAGTGATATTTTTCTGCCGGTGCAAACGATCAATTTACTTTCCGACACGGTAACTAAACCCACTCCGGGCATGCTCAAAGCCATGTGGGCGGCCGAGGTAGGAGATGACGTCTTCCGGGAAGACCCCACCGTGAATGCGCTGGAAGCAAAGTGCGCGGCTCTTTTTGGTCACGAAGCCGCGTTGTTTTGCCCCAGCGGTACCATGACCAACCAGATCGCCCTGAAAGTGCATACCCGACCGCTCGACGAGGTGATTTGCGACGAGATGAGCCATATTTACCAGTACGAGGTGGGTGGTTATGCCTTCAACAGCGGAATCGGCGTGAATCTGATCCGAACCTCAAACGGTATCCTGGAGGCCCCGATAATAGAAGCCGCCATCAAACCCCGCTACGACTGGCTGCCCAAAAGCAGCCTCGTGGTGATCGAAAATACCTGCAACAAAGGCGGAGGCAGCCTGTACGACATGGCTGGCATCCGCGCCATCCGGTCGGTATGCCGCAAACACGGATTGGCCCTGCACCTCGACGGCGCCCGCATTTTTAACGCCCTCATCGAAACCGGCGACACGCCGGCAGCCGTGGGCGCCGAAACAGACAGCATTTCCATCTGCCTGTCGAAAGGACTGGGAGCGCCGGTTGGCTCCGTATTAATTGGCAGTCAGGCATTTATTTCTGAAGCGCGACGCGTACGCAAAGTGATGGGCGGCGGCATGCGCCAGGCAGGCTATCTGGCAGCGGCAGGTATTTATGCCCTCGACCATCAGACAGAGCGCCTGAAAGACGACCATGACCACGCCCGCCTGCTCGCCGCCGCATTAGCCGAACTGCCCTATGTGGCCAACATACGGCCTGTGCAGACCAATATCGTTATCTTCGATCTGGCGCCACCGCTTACACCGCCCATTCTTCTCGATTATTTGTCAAAAAATGGCGTCAAAGCCTCCGCTTTTGGGCCACAGACCATTCGCTTTGTAACCCATCTTGACCTTAGCCCCGAAATGATCGGCCAGGCCATCGCTATTTTAAGGCAATACCCATCCTGACGTTTATGACTTCCTACCCAGTTATTTCTAAACCCGGCCCCGATGAATACCCCGGTTGGGCTGCCTATGAAATTGACCTGGCGCCATATAACGACCTGCTTTTCGGGCTCCAGGATTCATTTGAACAACATATCAAACTGCTCGAAAACCTCGACACAGCTGACCTGACCTACCGGTATGCCCCTGAAAAATGGAGCATCAAACAAATGTGGCAACACGTCATGGACGTAGAGCGGGTGTTCACCTACCGGGCCCTGCGTTACGCGAGGCAGGATGAAACCATATTGAGCGGCTTCGATCAGAACAAATATGCCGATGTGAGTCGCGCCGATGAGCGTCAATGGGCCGATATGCTCCGGGAATACACGGCTATCCGAACCGCAGCCATAGAATTGTTCAGGAGTTTTACACCGGAAATGTTTCTGCACCGCGGCACTGCCGGCAAATCTTCCATGACCGTGCGTTCGGTAGGTTATCTGGCCATCGGTCATCCCATACACCACATCAATATGATCCGGGAAAAGTATCTGTCGCGTTGAGGAATAATCGTTAAAAACACGGGACAAGTCCGTTAAATCCGGACAAAATTGGAAAATTGCTTGCCTGTCGTTTAACTTTACCGCATTATCCCTTCGGTTCAGCAACTCTTTACCATGGAAAACGACACGACAACCCAATCCCAGGAAAATGCTTCCTACTCGTTCAAATGGCTGCTTCCTCTCATAGCAGTGCTTGCCATCGGCATCGGAATGTACTGGTTTTATTTTCGCGACACCACTCCGCGGGAAACCCGCTATGCCTTCGCGATTGACCACTATTTTAACGATCCGAAAGTATTTTTTGGCGGCAAAGGGCTCCGGTACGAAATCGCCCGCAGCGATACGCGGATGTTGCGGCTGAACTTCCCGCTACAGGAGCTTGATCCGCCCAAATATCTGCTGGTAGAAGATGGCGAAATTGATTATCTGGGTTTTATAAAATCCGACCAATTATTCGTTCCATTGGAACTATACCAAATACACAACCTCCGGCCCGGCGCCCAGGAAGGGCCTGTTTCGGATTGCAAAACCTATATCGAAGTAAATGCCACGACAGATACAATTCTGGTTATGGTGGATGACAAATATTTGCTTCGCGGAAAAAAAGCCGGTAAGGGGATGTACGTCATTCCATTTTGCGAAACTACCAGGGACCACACGTTCCGGCTGGTTGGCCGCCAACAGAATTTGGCAGCCAAAAACCTGGCGCCGGCTACATTTTCCATAGGAGGCGCCGCCGGGCAAATGGCCATCGCGGACAATTCCAAAGGACGGCTCCGGTATTCGGGCGATACCATACGCGGTGCGCTGAGCCCGGCGATGTACAGCAACCTGGGAAAACCCGGCGTGTCACTCATGCAGGCGGCGGAAGAGATCCGCTATACCAGGGTCACCGTTGCGCTGCCGCGCCGGCTGGAATCGCCCTGGGTTTACCTGAATGACAAACGCCTGAGGGATTTTAACCTGAACGCGGCCAGAAACAGCATTACCTTCACCATTCCCCAAAGCAGAAAAGCCATCACCGTGCGCGCCGGCGACCGCAATTGCGAGTGCACGGCAAGCGGCTATCCCCTACACAGCTCCCTCGAACTGGCCAGCCACTGCGATTGCCGGGATTACCAGGTAACCGTGAACCTCGACCCCGGACTGGACCGCTACCGCAATAAAATCAGGATTTACATTGACGGCCAAGCGACCGACCTGGACATCCCGCCCATGGGACAACCCTTTACTTTTCCCGTCCGGAAAACCGGACAGGATCAACAAGTGGCCTTGAAATTGCTGCTCGTGGACGACACCGGCCGGTCCGGACTCATAGACGTGTGCAATTTTTCCGTACCCGCCGAAGCGACAACTGTAAATCTCAACCCCGACTGCCATTGCGTCGAATGTCCGCCGAATATCAAGGTTTCCGGTTAATCCCCCCCCATAAGCGACCAAATCAGGGAACACACATGCGCCGCAGGGATACGCTGTCGCCGTAGAAAACGTTAAAATCGACCGGCTCATTGATCCCGTTAACGCTGCCGCGATCGCTATGCTGCCAGAAATGCCATTTGCTGTCGTCCGGCATAGTGAGCTTGGCCACATGGTAATGAGCAATCCAAAAGCAATAGGGTTTGAAATCAGGCTCGTTTGCAAAATGGTTTTTGTAAAAATCGCGATTGGTATAGACGATAGGTTTTATGTTGTACTGCTTCTCCAGCAGGATTAGAAAATCCTTCGTGAATTTGCGCACCTGGTTTTTGGCCATGCCGCGGGCCTCCTCCACATCCACAACCGGCGGCAAATCGCCGGATCGCAGGCGAACGGACTGCGCGAAATGTTTAGCCTGTGCGCGCGGGCTTACATCCGGTAAAAAATAATGATACGCTCCTCGGATAATGCCTTGTTTGCGCGCATTTTCCCAGTTATAATCAAACCAGGGGTCTTCAATCCAGGAGCCTTCCGTGGCTTTTATGAAGGCAAAATGTATACGCATATCACCGACGCGCATTTTTTTTACCCGTTCCCAGTCTACGCGGCTCTGATACCGGCTTACATCGATACCGTGTATCCGAAAACCGGTGGGTATGCGGATACCGAAATGTTTGTATTCTTTATAGTGGAAGGGATAGTCCAGGATAGACAGCACCCGGTACCGCAACACCGGGCTGATCCACAACGCTATGGCAAAAACTACCAGCAACGCCGGCAGCAACGACTTTACAGAACGCTTCTTCCCGCGGCCGGAAGAGGGCGGAAAAATGAGTAGTTTTTGCCACATCCAAAATTAATTTCCGGTAAACCTGGGTTTGCGTTTTTCCAGGAAAGCCGCCACGCCTTCACGGTAATCGTCCGTCTGTCCGGCGGCAGTTTGCAACTCGTCTTCCACGGCAAGTTGGGCGGCAAAACCCTGCGAAAAAGCGCGGTTGAGGGCCCGTTTGGTCAGGCCGAGTCCTTTGGTGGGCATTTGTGCCAACGTTTCGGCCAGTTTCAGGCTTTCTTCCGCGAAAATTTCATCGGGAAATGTTTTCCAGATCATGCCGATAGCCGCCGCTTCGGATGCCGGAATTTTATCGGATAACATCATCAAAGCCGCGGCGCGTTGCAGCCCGACGAGCCGCGGCAAGGTCCAGGTGCCGCCGCTGTCGGGGATTAACCCGATTTTGGAAAAAGCCTGGGTAAACGATGCCGACACTGCCGCTACCGTAATGTCGCAGGCAAGCGCAATGTTCGCGCCGGCGCCGGCAGCAACGCCGTTTACGGCACAAACCACCGGTTTTTCCAGGTTTCGGATGGCCAGTACGATCGGATTGTAGCCGGTTGAAATGATTTGATTGAGCGAAGGTCCGTCCGGCGCTACTACTTCCTGCAAATCTTCTCCGGCGCAAAAAGCCTTGCCGGAACCGGTCAGGTAAACGGCCCGGATAGCAGGTTCATTTTTACAGGTTTCCAGGGCAGTCAGGAGTTCCTGACGCATGGCATGGTGCATGGAATTGAATACCTGCGGGCGGTTGAGGACAATTCGCGCCACCTGGCTTTCAACGGAAAACAGGATATGTTCGGGCATTTTTTTGTGTTTGCGCTAATATCGCCCGCAAAGATAGGGGTATTGCCGCTGCAACAATAAGCGCGGCTGATTTTTTACCTCCTTATCGTTTATGGGTCATCGCTGTTATAGCTTTCACCAGCTTGTCCAACTCGGCCTCCGTCGTGTAAACGTGCGGCGTAACGCGCACGCAATCAATCTTTTCCCAAGAAATAGCGGTGGTGTGAATTTTCCAGTTGTTGTGTAACGTATCGGTAATCTCCGCGGCTTTTTGCCCTTCAATGGTGAATGTGCCGATGGCGCAGCCCCAATCGGGATGGAGGGATGTGTAAAAACGAACGCCGGGCAGATCGCGTACCCTTTCCATCCAGTAGTTTTTTAAATAATGCAGGCGTTGCCGTTTTCTGGCCGAACCGATCAGGTTATGCAGGTCGATGGAATAACCGGTGGCCATTTCTACCGGGAAACTGCGGGTACCCAGGGATTCAAATTTCCGGATATTGTCGCCGTCGGGTTTATCGTTGGAAAGCAGGGCCCAAACATTTGGAATTTTTTCTTTTTTGATCCACAGCATCCCGTTGCCAAAGGGCGCGCTCAGCCATTTGTGCAGGCTCGTACCGAAATAATCTCCGCCCAGGTCCGGAATTTTAAAATCAAGCAAGGCAAAAGAATGGGCCCCGTCTATCAACACCTCGATGCCGCGGGCATGGGCGGCGTCGGCAATACGGCGAACCGGCAGTATCTGTCCGCACCAATTAATGACGTGCGTCAGGTGCACCACCTTTGTGCGGGCGCTGAATTTGGATGTAAACGCTTCGGTCAGAGCCAGTTCATCCTCGCCGGGCAATTCCAGATCGACCCAAATCAGACGGATGCCTTCCCGTTTTTCGCGTTGCTTCCAGGCATGGATCATGTTGGGGTAATCGTATTTGGACAGTATCACTTCGTCTCCGGCTTTCAGGTTAAGGCCAAAAACCACCGTATTGAGCGCCTCCGTCGAATTCCGGTTCATGGCGATCTCCTCCGGATTGGCCCCGGCCAAGGCGGCCAGATTGTGGCGTAGCGGCTCGCGATCCATGTCCAATATTCGCCACATGTAATACGATGGCGCTTCGTTGCACATCCGGTTATAGTAGTCCATGGCATCCAGCGCGGCACGTGGCGCCGGCGATACCCCGCCGTTGTTCAGGTTGATAAGGGTTGGGCTGGCCGCGTAGGCCTGGCGTATCTGCCGCCAGAAATCCGATTCCGGGTCGGAAACGTCGGCATTCGGGATTTTTTCCAAAAACGCGGCTTGAGCCGATTGATGCAGCGCCATGCCGCCAAGCAAGGCGGCAGTTTGGCGGATGAAACTGCGGCGGTCTGTCATGGTGAAGATAAATTTCCCCAAAGAAAGCCCAATTCCGGCTGAAGCCGGAAACTTTTAATTAAAAATCTGTTAAGCCCGTCAGGAATTGTATCTTTTGTCCGGGACAAGCGTATAAAGAATGGTTTAAAAACAAAATCATTCTATACATGATCAAGAAATTCGTTTTAACTGCTTTCGCAACCCTGATTGCCTCCATGATAGCCTTGGCGCAAACCGAACCGGCGCCGGCCGCCACGAGCACCCCGGCCAACAAAACCGAACGGGCGGGAACGGCAAAATCTACCAAAGATGCCGACAAAGCGCAACACGCCGAAGAGCGCTCCAATGGCGCAGCGTTCAGCGGCAAA
>CALEYM010000725.1 GCA_937926185.1 uncultured Bacteroidota bacterium
ACAGCCCCGTATCGGCAAAGAATAATCCTTCCAGGCTGTTTACATGCTTTCCTTCGTACGTATATCCCCCCCACAGCATTCGATCGAATTTACAGGGTTCCAGCAAAATGCGGCCATAACCGTCGGAGGCGCAGGAAGGCGGCAACAAACCGAAGTCGCACACCGAAGGCCCGGCGGGAAACCACAAATTGAACAACACGTTCCCTGCCAGCCCTATAAAGCCGCGATCTGCCCCGGAGGCGTCCAGCATACGCGGCAAAACCGGCGTATCGCTGAATTCCACCTGGCTGTAATTTGTCGTCGGATGTTTCGGTTCATAACAGGCCTCGAAAAGCAGCACGGGACCGGGTAAAGTTACCGGATTGCCCCCTGGCGGCGCCCAGCGCATGCCGAGTTTGCTGCTGTCGGAAGTAAAAACAAAATCGTCGGATTTCAACCCCGGCAGTCCGAAATTTCGCAGGCTGCGCAGGCTTATGGCATTTGGCAACCAGGACAAGGAAATATCCAGCCCGGTCAGACCGTTGACCTGCCGGGCATACACGCCGGCGCAGCTGTCCAGTCCGTATTGAGGGTTCAGGTAATCGTCTTTGATGTAAAACCCCGGGAAAGTATCGGCCACGGGCGACCAGCTCAGGCAGTTCAGCACCGTCGAGGCGGTTTTAACACAACCGCCGGTGTCGGTCACCATCACCGAATAGGCGCCGGAAGGAATACCCACCAGGGAGTCGAGTACGCCGTTGGCCGGTTTTTCCGCGATCATACGCGTGGTACCGTCGCTCCAGGACACGATGACAGGGAAATCGATGCCGCCGGATTTATTGAATTTCAGGGTGAGGCTGCCGTTCACGCTGTCGGGTTCGGGGCAATATTTGCTCAGTTGCAAATTCCAGTAATAGACGCTGTAATCGGTCACCGAAATCTCCCGGGTCGTCGTGCAACCGCCGCCGGCCGTGATCGTTACCGTATACCGGCCGGCAGCCAGACCGCTGACCGCGGCGCTCGTATCGCCCGTCGACCAGTTAAATTGGTATGGCGGCAAGCCGCCCGATACGCTGAGCGCCGCGCCACCCGTGCCGTTGCAGGCCTGGATATGTTGCACAGATTGTTCAACCTGTAGCAGGGTATCATTAAGGATATCCACCTGCCGTTGGCGCGCGCAGCCGTTGGCGTCGGAAACCGTGATCGTAAATGACCCGGGCAACAGGTCGCAGCGTTCCGGTCCGGCGGGTACGCCGTCGGGCCAATGATACGCGTAAGGCGGCGCTCCGCCACTGACGGTGAGGCGCGCACAGCCGTTGGGCAGGCCGCAAAAAGCCGGTTCAACCGCGGCTTTTACCTGAACGGGCGAATGGGTGGCATTTACGCTGAAACTGCCGTGTAAAACGGCTCCTGTCGCGTCGGTAACCGTCAGCGCGTATTCGCCGCCGGCGAGGTTATTCAACGCAGCATCGTTTGACAGAAATCCATTGGGTCCGCTCCATTGATAAGCGTAAGGCACTTCACCCCCGCTGATCTGCGGCGTGATCGCGCCGGATTGCTGGCCACATTCGGCTATATCGATGCAAACCTGATCGAAACGGGGGCCATCTCCGCCCGAAAGCCCGCCTGTAATCACACCGCCTTCCTGTATGGCCCGGCTGAGCAACGTACCCGAAGCATTGACCGCTTCGTAAAAAAAAGCCGGACCTGAGCCCAGGGTGACCGGGGCGTATACAGCCTGACCCGTTTTTACTTTCAGGCAAAGAGAAAACAACAATGCCCCATCGGGCAAACTCAAACTTTCCCCCGGCCCCTTGTACCACAGGAACTGTATCCTGCCTGCCCCCGCGCTGTTCAGGCCGAAGTTAAACCCCTGCGATATGGGGGCCAAATAACTGCCTGCTATGTCGACGCGCACAAAATCCAGCGCGGCCGTATCCCAACTCAACTCGAATTGCAGAGCGACAATCTCCGAAAAGCCGTACGCCTGTACCGGCAGGCACACCGTATCGCCCTGCTGGGCTGCCACGACCGGCATCTTCAGCCAGAAACAATCCGGCGTTTGGGCCTGCGCGGCGCGCGCTGCCAGAAGGAAGGCCAGGCTCAGTATCCGGATTTTTTTTAAAACATACTGCATAAGCAAGTTTATGGAATTAAATGCTTGTGGACGGACGACGGGGGGCGTCAACTACACACAAAAGTAGCGGTCCTGTCCGGGGCCGGCAATTACATTTTTATCAATTTATAGATGGATAATTTTATACTTTTAGCGCTCTATTTTTTATTTTAATATTGTAAATCAATTACTTAAAATAAACTCTATTTTTGTAAAAATAGAAACCATGTATCACACCAAACTACTGGAAACCGTCCGCTCGCTCGACGCCCGGGAGCGAGCGCGCTGGCGGGAATACGTGCATGCCGGCCTGTTCAACCGGCACGAAGGGCTGCGGCGTTTGTGTGATTACATACTGGAAGTATCGCCGGATTCGGAACAGGAGGCTTTGCAAAAAAAACGGGTATTTGAACATCTGTTTGGCCCCAAAGTCGGGTACAATGAATTGAAAATGAACAACCTCATTTCCGATCTGTATTTTTTGCTGCTCGATTTCCTGGCTTTCCGGCGTTTTGAGACCGACCGGCTGGTCAGGCTGGGTCATACCGCCGATGAATTGCTGGCCCGAAACCTCGATAAACAGGCTGCCGGTGCGCTGGAACGGTACCGGAAGGAACTGGAACAACGCCCCGACCGTACGACCGATTGGCTCCGGCACGAAAGGCGCTGGTGGGAAGCCTCCGAAGTATTGCACAGCCGGCAGGCCCGTCGCTCTGCCGGCGAACATTTGCGCCGCCAGGCCGACGCGCTCGACCTGGCGTTTACACTGGACAAACTGCGCATGATGGTGGCCATGCTCAGCCGCAATGCCCTCGCCGTAGTGCAGGCCGACGACCGGCCGCGCTGGCTGAACGAGTTGCGGCAATGGTGCCGCGAGGATGACTTGTTCCGGCAACATCCGCCCGTGCAGGTGTATTTAGCCGCACTCGACCTGGTGGAACAACCGGAGAACCGGCATTTCGAAGCCTTGCGGAAAGCCCTGGATCAACATGATCTGTTATTTCCGCCGGACGAACAAACCGCCCTGTATCAACTGGCCCTGAACTATTGTATCCGCCGCATCAACGATGGCTTTTCAGAGGCATACACCGATGCCCTGACACTGTACCGCACCATGCTCGACCGGGGTCTTCTGCCGCGGCAGGGCCACTTATCGCAATGGACTTATAAGAACATCACGGTGGCGGGGTTGCGCAGCGGCGCCTTTGCCTGGACGGAGGACTTTCTGTACCGCTACCGCGACACTTTGCACCCCTCCGAACGGGAAAACGCCTTTGCATACAACCTGGCCGAACTGCATTTTGAAAAACAGGACTTTGCCGGCGCCCTGCGCGCCCTGCAAAACGTGGAGTTTACCGATTTCACCTACCAACTCGGCGCCAAAACCCTGCAATTGAAATGCTTTTACGCGCTCGGCGAATGGGAAGCCCTCACGGCCCTGCTCGACTCCACCCGCCAGCTCCTGCGCCGCAACCGCAGCCTTTCCGCCTTCGGCAAAACGACCAACCTGAATTTCCTGCGCCTGCTGCGACAGATCAAATACTGGAAACAAAACCAGTCATTTCATCCTTCCCGTCGCTGGCAAATGAAACGGCAGCATTTACAGGATGAAATTGAACGCACAAAGCCCCTCACTCAAAAAGACTGGCTATTGAAATGCATATAAATGATGGAAATTGCGCCAATCACTCCATCACTCAATCACTCAATCACTCAATGGTATGCGCCGTTTTTGCCTTGCCCTCGACCTCAAGCCCGACCCGCAACTGATCGCGGAATACGAAGCCTGGCATCGCGCCGTTTGGCCCGAAATACTGGACAGTATCCGGGCGGCGGGCATCACGGCCCTGGAAATATACCGGGTGGAGAACCGCCTGTTCATGATCCTGGAGGCCGGCGACGATTTTTCCTTTGAAAAGAAAGCGGCCCTCGACGCCGCCAATCCCAAAGTGCAGGAATGGGAAACGCTGATGTGGCGTTACCAGCAGGCATTGCCCGCGGCCCGGCCGGGAGAAAAGTGGATCTTGACGGAAAGAATTTTTAGTTTGTGAAGCCCGCGAAATAGCCGTTGGCCGGACTTATGAAGACAAATCCACCAACCCCAGGGT